>DATGEF010000861.1:0-10687 GCA_035310405.1 Chloroflexia bacterium
TTTGGATTTTGGATTTTGGATTTTGGGTCTTGAGTTTTGAGTTCGCGCAGTGGGCCGCCGGGGCTGGGTTGCGTTGGCCGGGGGCGGAGGGGGCGGCGGGAGGCGCGGTCAGCGGTCCGCACTTTCAACTCAGGACTTTCCACTCAGGACTTCGTCCGGGCCCTCACCCTGCCCTCTCCCGTGCGCGGGCGAGGGTTCGGTGGTTCGCCTGCCGGCTGCCGTATGCCGCGTGCCACATGCCGCACTCGGTTCGCGGGTGCCGGGGGCCCGCACCTGGTATAATGATCCCAAGGGATTCGGATCGCCATGAGCACCACTGGCCCGACGCAGATTCGAGAGGCCCGCGTACTGGTTAGTCGCCCGCGCGCCGCCGGGCTTGGCTCGAATCGTGCTGTTTTCTTGCGCTACGGGACAAGGCGGGAAAGGAGCCAGGCGATGCGATCCTCTGTATGGCGATTGGCCTGGATTGCGGGCGCGGGATTGTTCCTACTGGGCTTTCTGACCGGGCCGAGCCGGCCGGCCCAGGCCCGGTACGGCGCCTGGCCGAGCCGGGTGGGTGCCACGGCGCCCGGGCCGCCCGCCACAACGCCCGCAAGCTGCGGGGGTTGGAACGTCGTCCCCAGCCCCAACCCCGGCGGACTCGCGAACGGCTTCTATGGGGTGGCGGCGGTCACAGCCAACGACGCGTGGGCCGTCGGCCACGACTACAACAGCGGCGGTCCCGAGCATTCGCTGGTCGAGCACTGGAACGGCACCGCCTGGGCGGTCGTCCCCAGCCCCAACCCGGGCGCCGTCGGCAACGTCCTCCAGGCGGTAGCGGTGGTGGCGGCCAACGACGTCTGGGCCGTCGGCTACCAGGACGACTGGAACAGCCCCTTTCAGACGCTGGTGGAGCACTGGGACGGCACCACCTGGTCGGTGGTGCCCAGCCCCAGCCCCAGCACGTACAACAACCTCCTGTATGGCGTGACCGCGGTGGCGGCCAATGATGTCTGGGCCGTCGGCTACTACTACGGGGCCAACGGCCTTGAGCAGACGCTGATCGAGCACTGGAACGGCAGCGCCTGGGCGGTCGTCGCCAGCCCCAACCCTGGCTCCGCCACCGGCGTCCTTTATGCGGTGGCGGGGGCGACCATGAATGACGTCTGGGCCGCCGGCTACTACTACAAGGCGGGCGGGGTCAGCCACACACTGGTGGAGCACTGGAACGGCACCGCCTGGGCGGTCGTCCCCAGCCCCAGCGGCGGCGCGCGCAGCAACGTGCTGCAGGGCGTGGCCGTGGTGGCGGCCAACGACGTCTGGGCGGTCGGCTACGTCGCCAACAGCTATTACGGCCAGCAGACGCTGATCGAGCACTGGAATGGCACCACCTGGACGGTCGTGGCCAGCCCCAACCCGGGCTCATCCAACGACTACCTGACCGGGGTGGCGGGGGCGGGGGCGACCACGAATGAGGTCTGGGCGGTCGGCCACGATGTCAACGGGAGCGGCCAACCGCAGACACTGGTGCTGCGCTGGGACGGCACGGCCTGGGCGGTCGTCCCCAGCCCCACCGCCACGCCCTACGACAGCCTCTTCGATGGGGTGGCGGTCGTGGCGGCCAACGACGTCTGGGCTGCCGGCGAGGACTCGAACGGCAGCAGCCCCACCCTGCAGACGCTGGTGGCCCGTTACACCGTCTCCTGCGCCACCCCGCCCGCGGCCCAACGGGACGGCGGTTTGGATTTTGGATTTTGGATTTTGGATTTTAAGTTCGCGCCGCGGGCCGCACTTTCAACTCAGGACTTTCAACTCAGGACTTCGTCGAGGGCGGCGGCCACCACGGCGTCCCAGGCCAGGGCCTGCCCCGTGGTGAAGGCGGCGCGATAGGCCGATGCGCCCAGGGCCGCCTGGGCGGCCGCGGTGGCCTGGTCGTACAACGCCCAGACGGGCGGGATGATCAGGCCGCGCCCTTCGCGCAGCTGGGCAATCGCGCCCAGTAGCCGCGCACTGGCGACGCCCGGTTCCCCGCAGCAGACAGTGCCGATCAAGGCCTCGATCGCGCCTGGCCCGCTGCCGAGCGGACGGTAGAGCTCCAGGCTCTCGCGGAGCCGGGCGCGGGCGCCGCCCGGATCGCCCTCCGCCAGCGCCAGCAGGCCCAGGCCCATCAGCCCGATGGCGCAGAATCGCCGCTCGCCATGGCGCTGCGCCAGCGCCAGCCCCGCCGCCCACAGCGCGCCCGCCGCTGCATAGTCGTGCTGCCGATAGGCGAGGATCGCGAGCGTGTACAGCGCACAGGCCTCCAGCCGCAGGAAGCCCAGCTCCCGGCTGAGGGCCAGGGTCTCGGCGGCGAGCGTCTGCGCCGCCGGATAGTCCCCTAGCCCATCGGCACTAAACCCCAGGACACACAGCGCCTCGGCGATGCCTCCGCGGATGCCCAGTTCCCGATACAGTAGCAGGCTTTCGTCGCCAAACCGGCGGGCCGCAGCCACATCCCCCGCCGCCCAGCCCAGCCAGGCCAGGCCCACCAGGGCCCGCGCGATCCCGGCGCGATCGCCCTCCTCCCGCTGTAGTGCCAGGTGCGTCTCATACCAGGCCCGCGCGGCCGCATACTGCCCCTGGGACAAGGCCAGGAAGCCCAGGATATCGAGGGCCGGTGCGCTGGCCCGCCGATCGCCCACGCGGCGGGCTACCTCCAGACTGGCCTCGGCCAGGGCCTGAGCCTGGGTAAACTCCCCCTGCGTCCCGTAGACTCCGGCTAAGCGGGCCAGGGCCCGACTCTCCCCCGGCGCATCGCCCGCCGCGGCGTAGACGGCCCGGGCCTGCTGGAGCCAGCCAATGGCGTCGGCCCCCGCGCCTTGCCGTTGGCGGATATTCCCCTGGGCCAGCAGGGCCGCCGCGTGGCCCCGGGCGTCCCCCCGGGCCTCCGCTGCCGCCTGGGCCTGGGCGTAGTGCGCGAGCGCCTCGGCCCAGGCGCCCATCAGGGACAGCACCGCCCCCAGGGCCTGATGGACCGGCCCCCGCGCCGCATCCGGCAGCTCCGGCTCCTCCAGCAGCCGCGTGTAATACTCCCGCGCGGCCGCGTGCGAATATGTCGCCGCCGCGGCGTCGCCCGCCGCCCGCAGATATTCCCGCCGCTTGGCGGCGTTCGCACTCCGCCCATAATGATACGCCAGCAGGTCCAGCGGGGGGGCACCCGCCGCAGCGCTGTCCGCCTCCAGCCAGGCCGCGAACTGCCCATGGAGCGTGTGTCGGGTGGCCTCGGCCAGGCTGCTGTAGGCCACCTCCTGGGTGACAATATGCTTGAACAAGTAGGCCAGGTCCGGCGCCGGGGTGTCCAGGACCGTCAACTCCCACTGCGCCGTTTCCTCCAGGGCGGTCTGCACCGCCGGCGCCGCCCCCAGCGCCGGGTAGTAGCCGACCAGCCAGGCCACCGGGAACAGCCGGCCGACGATGCTTGCCACCTTCAGCGTCTGCTGCGCCCGCTCGGCCAGCTGGTCGAGGCGGCTAAGCACCAGGCTGTGCAGGCTGGGCGGCCAGTCCACCCCGGCCAGGGCCGCTTCGTCCGTCGGGTCCACGCCCTGCTCGCCCAGGTAATTCACCAATTCTTCCAGGTAGAACGGGTTGCCCTGGGCCCGCGCCGCGAGCTGCGCCACGGCCGCCGCCGGCACCGGCGTCTCCGCCGGCAGCAGCCGCGCCAGCCGCGCGCCCAGGAGTTGCGCGGCCTCTGGAGGCGCGAGCTCCCGCAGCGGAACCTCCGTGAAGTAGGGCAGGCGGGGCACCCGCGGCGCGGGCCGCCGGGCGATCTCCGGCGGGCGGTAGGCCAGCAACAGCAGCACGGGCAGGGCGGGGATCGCCCGGGCGACGGCGTCGAGCAGGTCCTGGGACAGAGGGTCGAGCCAGTGGGCGTCCTCGACGACCAGCAGCAGGGGGTCCTGCTGCGCCTGCCCGCGCAACAGATCGATCAACAGGGCCTCGCGCGACTCCTTGCGCAATTTCTCGTCCAGGCTCGCCGTCAGCGCCGTGTCGGGCAGGCGCAGGCCCAGCACGGCGCCCAGCAGCGGCACGCGTGCGACCAGCCCCGGGGCGCGCGCCGCCACCTGCTGCCCCACCTGCGCCGCCGCCGTCGTCGGGTCGTCGCCCGGGGTGAGGTGAAAGAACGCCTGCCCGATCCCCCGCCAAGCCAGGTAGGGCGTGTTCATCCCGTAGGATTGCGCCGCGCCCCCGTAGACCTGCCAGCCCGCCATCTGCGCCGCGCGCACGATCTCGGCCACCAAGCGGGATTTCCCGATCCCCGCCTCCCCCACCAGGCCCACCACCTGCCCCTGCCCGGCCCGCGCCCGCGCCAAGAGCGCCAGGATCTGGGCCTGCTCGCCGGTGCGCCCGACGAGCGGCCCCGTGGCGCGGGGCTCGTGCAGCTGGACCTGATCCGGCGCGGACGCGGGGCGCAGGGCATAGACCGGCACCAGATCGCGCTTGCCTTTGACCGCGATGGCCGGGAGCGACTCCCAGGCGAACGCGGCGGCGGTGGCGTGATAGATCCGCCCGCTGGCCAGCACCTGGCCCGGGGTGGCGGCGATCATCAGCCGGGCGGTCAGGTTGACTTCATCGCCCAGGACGGCGTAGGTGCGGCGCGTCCGGCTCCCACTCGCCCCGGTGCGCATGACCCCGCGGCTCAAGGCGATCTGCCCCGGTCCCATGAGGGCCGGGGGCGGGGTCCGCAACTCCTGGGCCGCCGCCACGGCCCGGCGCACATCGTCGTCGTGGGCGATCGGCGCCCCCCAGACCATGTAGAGGTAGCTCCCTTTGTCGCCCAGCGTCAGCTGGAGCAGCAGCCCGTCATAGCGGGCCACGACCGCTTGCACCCACCGGATATAGGCGTCGAGCCGCTGGGGGGCGGCCGGATCGGCGTCGTAGTCGAGCGCGCCGAAGCGCAGGAAACAGGCCACCGCCGGCCGCAGCTCGGTGAGGAAGGCGTCCGGGCTCCCGATCAGCCGGGCGTAGATCGCCGGATGCAGCCAGGGGCGGGCGGTCGCGGCCGGCAGGGGCGGGCCGGCCGGGGACGGGGCCGGGTCCACCGGGCGGGGCGGGGCGGGGAGGGCCGTGACCACGATGCCGTGCCGGCCCGTCTCGGGATCGGTGCGCCAGGCTGCAGCGGGGGCCGGAATCCCGAGCGCCTGGGCACAGGCCGGGTCGACGACGACCTCGCCGGGCGTCGCCAGGTGTTCCGCCGCCATCAGGCGGTCGAGCAGGGTGCCGGCCAGGACCTCGAAGACCTGCAGCGCCGGGTCGCCCACGAGAAAGCGGCGGGCCGGGCCGCCGGCGACCGCGACCTTCAGCGCCAGCGCCGGGGCGCGGGGGCCGGCGGGCTGGGGCAACGTGGTCACGGCCCGCAGGGCGGCCTGTTGGGCCAGGGCGCAGGCGGCGGCGCGGGGGGCGGCGGCGCCGTGGGTATCGTCGAACCAGCAGGTGATGGCATCCCCGGCGAAGCCGATGACGCTGCCGCCATAGGCGTCGACGGCGGCAATCAGCGCCTCATATACCGCATTGATCTGGTCGCTGAGGGCTTCAATGCCGCGGCGGGGCCCCAGGGCCGCCGTGAGGGCTTCGCTGAGGGCGGTAAACCCGGCGATATCGGCAAACAGGGCGGCGCCGGTGCCGCGCTCGGGCAGATCCTGGCCGGCGGCGAGGGCGGCCCGGCGGTCCTGGGGCAGATAGGCGAGCAAGGGATCCATACCGGTCTTTCTAGACGAGCCCGCGCCCGTACCCCGCTATTGTGGACCGAAGTGGCCTGCGTGTCAACTCGTCTTGACACGCTTCAGCGCAGTCGATATAATCGGGCACATACGTTGACCTCAGTATTGGCCGGCCAATTGATCCCGGATGTGTGCAACCCGGGCCCGCCCCCTTCGTTGATATCTGCAGAAGGGGGTGCAGTGTGGCGGAAGGATTCGCGATATCCGTGGCTCTCGACGAAACCAACTGGATCGCCCGCGCCCGGCAGGGCGATGCGGCGGCCTTTGAAGCGATCTACCAGCGCTATGAGCGACGGATCTACAGCTTTGTCTATCGCATGATGGGCAACGCGGAGGACGCCAGCGACCTGACGCAGGATACGTTCGTCAAGGCCTATCTCGCGCTGCCCCGCACCACGCCCGATCTGAATGTGTCCGCCTGGCTGCACCGCATTGCCTCGAATGCCTGTCTCGACGTGTTGCGCCGTCGCCGGATCGTGCAATGGCTGCCCTGGGAAGTGTTTGATACCAATCCGGCGCTGGAGCCGGCGGCGCCGGATGATCCCGCGGGCAATTACCTGCGGCGGGAAACGGAGCTGGAGGTCCAGCGCATCTTAACCTTGCTCTCGCCCAAACACCGCACGGCCCTGGTGCTGAAAGAGTACCAGGGGCTCTCCTGTGACGAAATCGCCGCGGTGATGGGCACCTCGCGGTCGGCCGTGAAGTCGTTGCTCTTCCGGGCGCGCGAGGAATTCCGCCAGGTGAGCGAGCGGGAGCAGCAGAAAGGGAAGGCGGCCCATGTCTAACCGCCGGACCCCCCCCAGTGCCCACACCGGGGCGAGGGATCAGTCATGAATTCGCCACATGTCCGCGCGTTGCTCTCGGCCTACCTGGACGGGGAAGTGACCCCGGCCGAGCACGCGCAGGTCGAACGCCACCTGGTCTCGTGCCCGGAATGCACGCGCATCCTGGCGGAATATCGCGATCTGGGCAGCCAGGTGCGGACGCTGTCGCGGCCGCTGCCGCCGGCCACCCTGCATCGCGACGTCTGGACGGCGATCGAGGCGCGCGAAGGCCGCTCGGCCTGGGGCACTTCGCTGGCGGGCCTGCTCCGCTACGGCGCGGTAACGGCGGTGCTGGCCCTGGCCGTGATCGGGGCCTGGCTCCTGCTGCGCCCGGCGGGGCCGCAATTTGCCGCCCAGCCCCGCTACCCGCTGCCCGGCCAGAGCGGGGTCGCGCGCAACAGCAGCGTCGACATCGAGTTTACCCGGCCGCTGGCAACGCCTCAGCCGATCGATCAGATCATCCAGCTGGCGCCCACGGCGCCGATCACGCCCACGCTGGTGCATGGGGGGGATACCCTGCTGCTCCAGGGGGACTGGGCCGCGAATACCCTCTACACGATCACGGTGCTGAGCAGCACGCTTTCGGCCGAGGGGAAGACCCTGGGGCACGCGGTCACCTGGCAGTTCACCACGGGGGACTTCCTGAACACGCCGACGGCGACCCCGACAGAGACCCCCAACCCAACCGACACGCCCGTGCCGACGGACACGCCGCTACCGCCAACCGATACGCCGCCGCCGACGCTGCCGCCGCCCACGGTGGTCGCTCTGGTGCCGACGAGTCCCCCGGTAGTGCCCCCGGCGACGGTCACCCGGGCGGCCGGGCCGCCAGCCCCGACCCTGCCCCCGACGGCCGGGCGCCCCCCGGCGCCGACTGCGACCGCGCCGCCCGCGCCGTTCACGGTCACGCCGGTGCCGGCCGCCAGTGCGACGGCGGCGGCCTCGGCGACCAGCGCGGTCGTGCCCAGCCCGACCCCGCCGCCGGCCAGCCCGACGGCCAGCCATGGGCCGCCGACCGCGACCGCAGAGCCGGCGACCGCCACGCCCACGCCGGTGATCGCGCATATGCCCCCGGGCACCACGCCGACGGCCAGCCCGACCCCCGGGCCGCAGGAGACCGCGACGAGCGAGCCGATCAGCACCCCCGGCCTGACTCCCAGCCCGGGCGCGACCAGCACGGCCCCGCCCGAGGGCACGCCCACCGCGACGCGCACGCCGGGTGGGTCGGCCTGCCAGTACACGACGCAGGGCAACTTCGACCGGGTCTACCAGGACAGCTATGCCATCCGCAGCGTGCTGGGCTGTCCGACGAACACGGAGCGCGCGATCGTGACGACGGCGATCGAGCCTTTCCAGTACGGCTTTATGTTCTGGGATGGCGATCAGAAGCAGATCTATGTCTTCGACACGAGCCAGATGGTCTACTTTGTGTATGCCGATACCTGGGTGACCGGCGATCCGAGTGGCGGCACGGCGACGCCGCCGGCCGGCTACTATGCGCCGGTCCGCGGCTTTGGCAAGGTCTGGCAGGAGCATAACGACGTGCAGACGCGGCTGGGCTGGGCGACGGCGCCCGAGACGGGCGCGGGGGCGGCGGCCGTGCAGGCCTTCGAGCGCGGCAGTATGCTGCGGACCGATAGCCAGGCGGTGCGGGTGCTCTACGCGAACGGGGCCTGGGAGAACGTCACGGTGCGTTGATCGCGGTCAGGAACGGGCGGATCTGGTCCTGCATGGCGCGGATAAACTCCTCATTCCAGGAGTGGCCGGCGCCCATCTGGACGAACAGGCGGCGCTCGGGGTGGCCCCGGACGATGCCCTGCAGGACCGGCAGGGGGGAGAACGCGTCGTGCTCGGCGGCCAGGAAGAGCATCGGCGTGTGTATGTCGCGCATCTCGCTGCGGCTGTCCATGAGCATCAGATCGTGCAGCAGCTCGCCGGCCGCGCGCAGGGAGGCCTGTTGCTTGTGGGCGATATCGCGCTCAGCCAGCTCGGGGATGGCCTCCGGCGGCTCATGGGTGATGATGTGGTGCATGAGCGCATCGTTCTGGCGCAGGCGGTCGACCAGCACGCGCAGGGCGGGGACCTGCAGGGCATAGGCCGCGACCGGGCGCATCCAGCGGGGCAAAGCGCTGCGGCCGAGAAACGGCAGGCTGAAGAGCAGGCCGGCGGTGCGCCCGGGCTGCTGCCGCGCGTAGCGGATGGTGACCGGGGCGCCGGTGGCCACGCTAATCAGGGCAACCCGCCCCACGCTCAGGTGATCGAGGAAGCGCTGAAGCCAGGCCGTATAGCCGTCGACAGTATGCGGGCCGGCCAGCGGCGCCGACCCGCCACAGCCGGGGATATCGGGCAGCAGCACCCGGATGTCGTCGGGCACGCCGCCCAACAGGGGCCAGAAGCTATCGGCACCCCCGGCCAGGCCGTTAATGCCGACAAAAGTCAGCGGGGCGCGCTGCGGTCCGCGCGCGGTATAATGCACGGCGCGGCCGTCCAGCGGGATCGTCTGGTCGTCGAGGGGCGGGCTTAAGTCGATCACAGGTCCTCCAGCGGTCAGCAGTCAGCGATCAGCAGTCAGCGGTCAGCGGTCAGCGATCCGCACTCCGTCAGATCACCTGCGCGGCCAGAGCTTCGAGGGCAGAGCCCTCTCCCACAGACGCGCGATCCGCATTCCGCATTCCGCACTCGGCCGCGCGTGCCGCGATTCGCCCACTGCCCTTTGCACTCAGGACTTTGGACTCAGGACTTTGGACTCGTATAACGGGCGGGCGCGCTTTTTGTAACTGGCCCGGGCATAGCCGGCGGCGAGCAGGGTATACCAGAGGAGGGCGCCGGGGAGGCCGAAATCGGGCAGAGGCAGGGAGGCGAGGGGCAGGCCGGCCGCCAGCGGCACCAGGTGGGCCAGCAGGGTGAGCGGCAGCCAGCAGACCAGGGCCAGCCCCTGGCCGAGCGGCGCCCAGAGCCAGCTCACCAGCTCGGTCAGGCTGCCCAGGGCCATGATCGGCGCGAGGAGCAGGCCCCCGAGCACCCCGGCCGGCAAGGCGACCGGGGCGAATTGGCCAAACTGGAGGGCGACCAGCGGCCAGGTCGCCAGTTGCACGGCGACGCCGACAGCGCAGGCCTCGCCCAGCACGGGCAGCCGCCGCCAGCGGGCGCTCAAGGGCGGGGCGAAGAGCAGGATGCCGGCCACGGCGCCGAACGACAGTTGAAACCCGGCGTCGGCGACACTGCCCGGGTCGAGGGCGGTCAGGGCCAGGGCGGCGACGGCGAGCAGGTTGAGGCGGGTCACCGGGCGGCCCAGGCCCTGGGCCAGCAGGTAGAGGGCGCCCATGAGGGCGGCGCGGGCGACGGGCACCCCCAGGCCGACAAAGGCCGCATAGAGCACGACGAGGCCGCCGGCCAGGGCCACGCTGGGCCAGGGGGCCAGCCAGCGGCGCAGGGCCAGGAAGCCGAAGAGCAAGAGCATGCTGAAGTGGATGCCCGAGATCACGATGATCCAGGATGTGCCGCTGGTCGCGAAATCCTGGCGCAGGGCGGGATCGATCGCTTTGGGCTGGCCCAACAAGATCCCCCGCAGCAGCCCGGCCTCCGGCTCGGGCAAGAGCGTGGCGGTGCGGGCGCCCGCCGCCCGGCGCCAGCGCGCCAGGAGGTCGCCGGGCGCATCGCCGGCCGCGGCCACGAGGCGCACGTCGGCCGGGCTCATGTAGGACTCGACGCCGTGCCGGGCGAGCCAGGCGCGGTAATCGAAGCCGGGCACGGGCGGCGGGTCCTGCACGACGCCGCGGCATTCGACGAGGTCGCCCTGGCCGACGCCGGGATAGGGCCCGGCCAGGGCGAGCAGGCCGCCGGTGACCGGCCGCCAGGCGCCCGCTTGCCAGACGGTGGCCACGGCGACGCGCACCTGGCTGACGGTTCCGCCGCGGGCGATCACGGGATCGGCCAGCACGGTGCCGCGCACCTGGAGCGCGGCGCCCACTGCGTGTCGGGCGGACACGGCCGGGACGTTCAGGGCGCGCAGGCTATCGGCGGGCGGGAGCGGGGCCGGCAGGGCCAGCAGGCTGCGGGCCAGGCCGAGCCACGCGGCCAGCCCCAGGAGGGCCGCCCAGCGCGCCGGGCGGTGCGGCCAGAGCAGGA
>DATGEF010000862.1:0-3177 GCA_035310405.1 Chloroflexia bacterium
CGCGGACCTGGGTCCACAACGAAATCGACGACCTGGCGACGCTCTTCGACGCGATGCTGGTCGATCTGTATGCCCTCACCCGCCAACGGGAGGCCCTCTTCCGCGAGCAAGCGGCGGCCAGCGCGCGCGAGATCGCCGCCCATCAACAGCTAGAGGCCGCGCTGCAACAGGCACACGACGCCCTGGAGCAGCGCGTCCAGGAACGGACCGCGGCCCTGGCGGCGGCCCACGGCGAGCTGCGTCAGATGAACGCGGCGCTGGAAAGCCGCGTCCGGGCGCGCACCGCAGAGCTGGAAGCGGCCAATCGCGAGCTCGAAGCCTTCAGTTATTCGGTGTCGCATGACCTGCGGGCGCCGTTGCGGGCCATCGACGGCTTCAGCCAGGCGGTGCTGGACGACTATGGGGGCAGCCTCGACGACGCGGGCCGGCAGTACCTGCACCGTATTCGCGCCGCCGTGCAGCGCATGGCCGAGCTGATCGACGACATGCTCCGGCTGGCCCGGGTCACCCGCAGCGACATGCTGCGCGCGCCGGTCAATCTCAGCGCGCTGGCGGAGCAGATCGCCGCGAGCTTGCAGCAGCCCACCCCCGAGCGCCAGGTCATCTTCGCTATTGCCCCGGGCATCTGCGCGGAGGGCGACGCCCGCCTGCTGCGGATTCTCCTGGAGAACCTGCTCGGCAACGCCTGGAAATTCACCGCCAAGCACCCGACCGCCACGATCGCCTTTGGCGTGCAGCCCGGCACCGCGCCGCCGGTCTACTTCGTGCGCGATGACGGCGCCGGGTTCGACATGACCTACGCCAGCCGCCTGTTTGGCGCTTTCCAGCGCTTGCACGACGCCGGCGAATTTGCCGGCACCGGCATCGGGCTGGCCACGGTGGCGCGGATCGCGCAGCGGCATGGCGGCCGCGCCTGGGCCGAAGGCGCCGTCGAGCAGGGGGCGACCGTCTATTTCACACTTGCGGGAACAGGCGGTGATCTGATATAGTTGTGAAACAATACTCATAAGTGTAACCTAGCGCCCTTAGTCTCGGAGCTCTAGTATACCCGGCGGGCAGAGGAGAACTTCATGGACACTCCCGTAGGACCGTGGTGCGCCCGGCTGATCCAGGAGCATCTGGTGGCGCTCGCCGACGAAATGGTGCAATGGGCGCGCGCCATGGACCCGCAGGAATTTCCGCCCGATCGCGCCAGCGATCGGGACCGGTTTATGCGGTTTTATAGCGTGATCGCGCAGGCGCTCGACACGGGCGACAAGCAAGCCGCCATCGCGACATTTGAGCAAATGGCGGAGGAACGCTTGCGCACCAAGGTCCGCGCGGACTCGATCATCAAGCTGGTGGATCATGGCGGCGACGCCCTGGCGCACTTGATCGGCGCGCAGCCCGTCGCCGCCACGACCGCCGCCGACGCCCTCCGCCAGGTGCGGTCGCTTTTGGCCGCCTGCCGGATGATTCTGAGCAAGGTCAATATCCAGTTGCTGACCCATCCCGAGTAAGCCATCCACGCCGCGGGACGAAGAAGGAGGGGGCATGGACTCACCGGCAACCAGTCCACGTCCGGTTTTCGCGGCCTATTTGCACCAATTCGTGACCTATGGGTTGCTCCAGGCGATCCGCCTGGAGTTGTTTCCCACGCTGGATCGGCTGGGGCAGGCCAGTGCGGCCACCCTGGCCGGCGCCATGGGGGTCACGCCGGGGATGCTGGCCAATTTGCTGGATCTGCTGACCGTGAGTGGGCTCCTGGAGAAAGTCGGCGCGCGCACCCCGCCCGAATACCGCTTGCAGCCGCCCGCGCGCGCCTACCTGGGCCGCCGGGACTCGGCGTGGGACCTCAGCGGCTTTAATCTGCTCCAGGGCGAAACCTGGGATAGCCTGATGGCACAGGGGGACACCGTGCTGCGCAGCGGCGCCCCGGCCCGACGGGGCGCCCCCACCTCCCGGGAGCGCTGGGCGGCCGTCGTCTCGACGATTGCCCCGCTCGCGCTGCAGCAGGCCCCGTTGCTGATCGAGCGCCTGGCCCGCGCCCAGGGCCCCGCCGGCCCCGCGGACTCGCCGTATGAGCTCCTGGACGCGGGCTGCGGCGTCGGCCGGCTGTCGGCGCAGATCTTGCGCGCCCTGCCCGCCGTGCATAGCACCGGCGCCGACTTTCCCGTCGTGCTGGAGCTAGCGACCCAGGAGCTCCAGAGCGCGGGGTTGCGTGCGCGGTTTACGCCTTTGGCCGTGGACCTGACCCGCGAGGTGCCCCTGGGCCCGCGCGGGCCCTATGCCGGCTGCATCGCGGCCATGTTTTGCCAGGTCCTGGACGAATCCCAGCTCCACTCCTTTTTCCATCTCGCCGGCCAGGCGATGCAGCCGGGAGGGTCGATCTGGATCCTGGATTGCCTGCCGGATGATGAGCGCCAGGCGGCGGATCGCTGGATTGAGATCGTGTTCTCCTATATGATGTCGTTCATTGGCGGGCGGGCGTACACGGCCGGCGACTACCGGCGGCTGCTGGAGGCCACCGGCTGGGCCGAGGTCGAGATCATCCGGACGGACGGCGTCGTATCGGTGGTGCAAGCCCACCGAATCTGAGGTAGGTGACCCCTGGCCAACGCGCCTTCATTTAATCGTGACGCCCACGATCGGGTTCCAGCCCGCCGTAATGACGGCCTGGGCGGCCGTAAACTGGGCCAGCGTGGGGAATTGGGCATGGGCATAGATGTCGGCGGCCGGGAGCCGGGCCGCCAGGTCCGCCGGGATGGCGTTGCGCGTCGCGAGATCGTTATAGCGGATGGGGTGGCAGTAGCCCCGTAGCCAGCCTAACTGGCCCGCATCGGAGTAGAGGTACTCCATCCAGAGCCGGGCCGCGTGCGGATGGGGCGCGAAGGCGCTGATGCCCTGCACATAGATCCCGGCCAGGACGCCCTTGCTGGGCACCACCACGGTGATCGGTGGCCGACCCTGCAGGGCCGCCTGGTCGCTGAGGGCATTGTAGTCCCAGCGGAGCACGATGGGCGTGCGCCCGTCCGCGAGCGTGCGTTGCGTGGCCAGCAGGGGCACGAGTTGCCCGCCTTGCCGCAAGCGGGCGAAGAAGTCCAGCCCGGGGCGGGCATTGTCGAGCGATCCGCCCGCGGCGAGCGCCACCGCATAGACGCTATTGATCGCCTGGGTGGAGCTGAGGGGGTTGCCGGC
>DATGEF010000863.1:0-2742 GCA_035310405.1 Chloroflexia bacterium
CGGCCGGCGCTCCGTACCTGGAGGCGATCGCCCGCCGGGCGGAGCCCGGGGTCAGCGCCCTGCCCCGGCTCGTGGCCGTGTTGCCCCCTCTGGACAGCCCGAACGGGCCCCAAACGCTGACCTACCAGGAACAACAGCGGCTGGCCGCCCATATGCAATCCCTCTATCAGATCAGTCGCGGCTTCAGTGCCGTGGTCGACGAGGCGGGTATTGTCGTCGCCGCCGCCCACCTGGCCCGGGATCACGTCGGCGCCGAGGATTTGTACCTGTTGGAGCGGCAAGACGCCGCGGGGGTGCCGATTTCACCAGTGCTGGGCTGGGCGCAGCGCCCCGCTTCGCTAATGGCCCGCTGGGGGTGGCAGGAGGATCGGGAGTTCCAGCCCTTCCGCATCCCGACGCACGCCCTGCTGGGCAGCGGGGAAAGCCCGTTACAGGCGGACCAGCTGGTGGCCATCCCCGACCTGCCGGCCGCGATCGATCCGGCGCTCCTGCCCCTGGTGCAGGCCCATGGCTGGCGGAGCGGCATCGTCATCCCCTTGCACGCCGCGGGCCAGGCGTTGGGCATCCTGGCCCTGGGCTATGAGACCAGCTACCGGACCTTCACCGATCACGACCTGGAACTGGCCGACGCGCTCGGCGCCGTGGTCGCGCGCGCCCTGGCCGGCCTCCAGCTCCAGCGCGCCGAACATCGCTTACGCGACCAGATTGGCGCGCTGGAGACCAGCAATGCCGTCCTCGCCCGCCGCAGTCGGGACCTCGCCGCCCTGAATCAGACGGCGCAAAGTCTGGCCACCCTCCTGGACGTCGACGCCCTCTGCCAGCGGATTGTCGAGGCCCTGGCCCGCAGTTTCGGCTACACGCTGGTCAGCGTCGCCCTGGCCGAAGAAGGCGGCCTCCGTTTCCGGGCCTGGACCGGCTATGAGCAGGTCCCCTCCGAGATCGCCTGGCCCCTGACGGATGGGATCGCCGGGCGGGTCATGCGCACCGGCCGGCCGGCACTCGTGGCCGACGTGGCCGGCGATCCCGACTATGTGCCGCTGGGCAGCGGCATCCGCTCGGAGGTTTGTGTGCCGCTGCTGGGCCGGACGGGAGTCCTGGGGGTGGTAAACATCGAGTCGAGCGCCGCCGAGCCGCTCGACGAGGACGATCTCCAGCTGCTCACGACCCTGGCTCCCCAGATCGTCGTCGCCCTGGAGAACGCCCGGCTGTACGCGGCCGCCCAACAGCAGACGACACAGCTGGCCCTGATTAACCGGGTCGCGCAGAGCATGACCTGCATGGTCGACGAAGATGTGGACACGTTATTGGTCAGTGCTGCCGCGTTGCTACAACGGGAGCTGGGCTACGCCAATGTCTCGATCATGCTGATCGATCCACCCAGTGGCGATCTGGTCTGCCATGCCTCGGCCGGGGAATACGCCGACGTCATCATGGTGGGCTATCGCCAGCCGGGGGGCGTCGGGTTGATCGGTTGGGTGGCGACCCACGGCCGCACGCTGGTGGCCAACGACGTGGCGGCCGAGCCCCGCTTTTACCAGGTCGCGCCCGAAGAGACACCCGGCGCCGAGGTGGTCGCCCCCCTGATCCACCAAGGGACGATCATCGGCGTGCTCGACGTGGAAAGCACGACCCGCGACAGCTTCCAGGCCAGCGACGTCCAGATGTTGGAAACACTGGCCGATCAGCTCGCCGTCGCCCTGGCCCAGGCCCGCCTGGTGGAGGAGCTGCGGCAGCGCGCCGCCCTTTCCGGAGTGTAGCCACCCGCGCCCCGCGGACCGGGTGGCCTCCCACCCGCGGGGAATCGCTTTCTGATCGATAATGTGCTATAGTATAGTAGCGACGGGATTTCTGCATTGCGTCATGATCCCCGCCCTTATTCGCCCTGCTAGCTGCTCCGAGAGGTACACTATGGCCGAAGACCTCAGTCACATCATCCACGATCCTCCGCAGGCTACCCACACGCCCCCGACCGCCGAGCCGGCAGGAGTCGATCTGCGGCCCGCGGCGCCCGTCGCGCCAGGGCTGGTCGGGGATCTCCGCCTGGCCGGCCGCGGTAATGGCCCCGTCCGCGCGGCGGGGATCCACCAACTGCAGCAAACCGCCGGCAATCGCGCGGCGGCACGCATCGTCCAGCGCCGGGCGGCCGGGCCGGCGGCGGCGCCGCCGGCCGATCTCGCGGGACAGATCCAGAGTCGCGCCGGCGGCGGGGATCCGCTGCCGGGCACGGTACAGCGCCAACTCGAGTCGCACCTGGAGTCCGATTTGAGCAATGTCCGGGTGCATACCGACAGTGGGGCGGATCAGATGGCGCAGGCGGTTGACGCGGTCGCATTTACCAGCGGCAGCGATATCTTCTTCCGCCAGGGGACCTACGACCCGGGCACGCCCAGCGGGCTGCACTTGCTGGCCCATGAGACCACGCATACCGTGCAGCAGGCGGCCGGACCCGTGGCCGGTACGCCGGCCGAGGGTGGGGTGGCGATCAGCGACCCAAGCGACAGCTTTGAGCAAGCCGCCGAAGCGACCGCCGCCCGGGTGGCGCAGGGGGCGCCGGGGGCCGCGGCCGGCGGCGGACTCAGCAGCTCGGCGTCGAGCGTCCAGCGCGAAGCCGTCGACGACGAAGACCTCGCCGCCCAGGCCATGCGCCCCGCTACCTATGCCGCCGTCCAACGGCAAGCCCCCGACGACGAAGACCTCGCCGCCCAGGCCATGCGCCCCGCCACCTATGCCGCCGTCCAACGG
>DATGEF010000864.1:0-6444 GCA_035310405.1 Chloroflexia bacterium
CCCGCACCTGGGCGGCCAGATACTGGCTGTGGACGAGGACGCCCTGCGCCCGGGCCAGCGCCTCTTCGACCAGCGGGAAGGTGAACAAGGCCTCGGGATGCTGGCCGAGCAGCACCCGCTCGGCCGCCTGGCGGCCCGCGGCCCCGTACGTCGCCTGCATGGCCTGCAGATAGGCCCGCCCCTTGCCCCGCTGCAACGCCATCCACATGCGCAGGTGGTGGAGCACCAACTCGTGCAGCACGAGCACGCCGGGCGTCTGCAGCAGCCGCTCGTAAATATAGGCATGGGCGGGGCTGTTGCCCATCTGGTAGACCGTGGCATCGTAGGGCCGCTGGCGGGCCAGGCGCGCGAAGCGGCCGGCCGGATAGACGGCAAACCCCGCCGTGATCGCCGGGCTCGTGGGCCGATACTTGTCGATAAATAAGTCGACGGTCGCCCCGCGGGTCAGGAAGGGCAGCAGCTCTTCACTGTAATCCGCGATCCCGGACGGCACCGGGTTGAGCGGGCTGAAATAGGCCAGCCGCATCAGCGCGCCCCCGCCAGCAACGTGTCGACTACGTGGTCCCAGGTGATCCCCGCCACGCGCGCCTGCCCGGCCGTCCCCAGACGCAGACAGAGCGCGCGATCGGCCGCCACCCGCGCCAGCGACTCGGCGACCCGCGCCGGCTCCGGCGCGGTCACCAGGCCCGTGACCCCATCTTCGACGAACTCCAGCACGCCGCCGGCGTCCTGCGTGGTGATCACGGGTTTGCCCGACTGGAAGGCCTCGACCGTCGCGAAGCCGTAGTCTTCGTCGACCGGCGCGTAGTAGACGGCGCGCGCCCCGGCATAGAGCTCGGCGGCCTCGGCGTCCGGCACGCGGCCGAGAAAGCGGACCCGGTCGCCCAGGCCGAGCGTGGCGGCCAGCCGCTCCAGGGCGGCCCGGTCGGGCCCATCGCCGGCGATGAGATAGCGCAGCCCGGCGGCCGCGTCCGGCGGCACGAGGGCGGCGGCCCGCAACAGCAGGTCCACCCGCTTGGCCGCGTCGAGCCGGTTGAGGTGCAGCACATAATCGCCGGCGGGGCCGGGGTGGAACCCGGGCCGCAACGGCGGGTAGAGCGGGGTCGCGGCCAGCCCGTTGAATTTCTGCAGGCGGGCCGCCACGTTGCGCGAGATGGCGTAGACGGCCCGCGCCTCGCCGATCGTCCGGCGGTCGAGCGCGGCCAGCCAGCGCCGGAAGCGCGTGTCCTCCGGGGTGGCGGTCAGGTCGCTCCACGGCGTGCCGAACCAGTCGTAGGCCTGGCGGTACTGGTGGACCAGCCAGACAATCTTGCGTGGGTGCTGCACTACGTAGGACGGGAATTTGGTGCAGATCGCCAGGTCGATCGGCACGCCGTTCGCCGCGGCGATGTCGACCAGGCGCCAGGCCAGCACACTGCCAACCAGGGACTCCCGGGGGTACCACTTGAACGGCAGCGCGATCTCGGCCACCTGGTGCCCCCGCGCCCGCAGCGCCGCGACCAGGCCCGCCACCAGCACCTCGTTCCCCCCTTGCACAAACGGCACCTGCGCTGTACAGACCGCGATCTGCATCGCTCAGGGCCCTTCCGAATTTTGGACCGGCGGATTTTGGATTTTGGATTTTGGATTTTGGACCGCCGGATTTTGGATTTTGGATTTTGGATTTTGGATTGGAGACGACGGGACCTGGGCTTCGGGCCCCGTCCCGCCCGCTTCGTCGTCGCTGACGACTGACGACTGATGACTGACGACTCGTTCGTCCTCACTGACGACTGACGACTGACGACTGACGACCCGCTCCAGCTCCCCCACGCGCTCGTCCAGCAGCTGCCATTCGCGGGCCAGGCGCTCCTGGTAGGCGGTGACCTCGACCAGGGCGCGGGCGACGGCGCTGTTGAAGCGGTTTTGCTGCTCGACAATCGGGTTGATGTACCAGCGCAACAAGACGCGCGTGGCTTTCTTGAGATAGGCCAGGGCCGTGCCCCCGCCCGGCACACGCCAGGTAATCGGCAGGTGCGCGCTGACAAACCAGAGGTCGTGGACCTCGTCCACGCTCTGCCGCAGCTGGCTCAGGCTGTAATCTCCCGGGCCGGACGTAGGGCCGTCCGGCCCCGCCCCGCCCAGCCGGGCGCGCCGCTGCTGGATCTGCGCCCGCAGCGCGGTCAGGATCTGGGCCGGGTCGGGCTCCGGCGTCTCCCCGGCGGGCGGGGGCGGGTCGGCATCGGATAGCGATTGGCGCGTAGGGCTCACCTCCATTCGATTTTGGATTTTGGACCGGCGCATTTTGGATTTTGGATTTTGGATTTTGGATTTGAGACAAAGGGAGCGGCGATGCGGGCATCATTTCCTGACCCCCAACCCCTCGTCCAACCCCTAACCCCCAACCTCCACGCCGATCCACGGCGCGCCAGGGGGGTGCGGATTACGTGTCCCAGCGGATTCTTCGCTGCGCTCAGAATGACAAATCTTATGTTTCCTGATACTATAAGGCACCACAACCTCCTGACCCCGCGTCGGATTTTGGATTGGGGAGGGCGGGAGCGGCGACCCCGGTATTGTTCTCAGCCCCCTCGTCCCGCCCCCTCGTCCGTTCCCTCGTCCGTTCCTAACCCCTGACCCCCAACCCCCGATCCCTCGTCCGTTCCTAACCCCCAACCCCCAACCCCCAACCCCTCGTCCGTAAGCTGCGCCAGCCCGGCGCGGACCAGCAGCGCGGCCTCCAGCCCGGCGACCTGGTCGGCCAGCTCGCGGACGGTGCGGGCCAGGACCGCGTTATAGGCGACCTGTTGGGCCAGGATCGGCTCGACATACCAGCGCGTCCAGAGGTTGTTGAGCCGGGTGCGTAGCCAGGCCACGCCCGGCAGCCGCGACCGGAACGGCTGCGGGGTCACTCGCCAGTGGGCCAGGGCCTCGGCGGTCGCCGCCGCGAGGCGGTCGGCACGCGCGGCGGCGGGCCCGGGCGCCGGGCCGGGGAGGAGGGGCGGGGCGGCGGCGGGCGGCGCCTGCACGGCGTCCAGGCTGGCCAGGTCGGCATAGAGGTTGAGGCTGCTCACCCGGTCTTCCGGCGCCAGGTCGCCCCGCAGCCGCGACTCCTCGGCCGCGGCGAACTCGCCGCGCACGCGGGCGGCGGGATAGTGGCGCAGCACATAGCGCAGGCGGTTGCGCTGGTAGTAGCGGAAATAGTCGGCCCCGCCATGGGCCAGCGAGGCGGACTCGGCGTGGACCGCCACCGCCGCGGGGAGATACCAGACCGAGTAGCCGGCGTCCCAGGCGCGCGTGCAGAGGTCGACATCCTCGAAATAGACCGGCCAGAAGCCCGCGTCGAACCCGCCTAGCGCGGCGCTCGCGGCCCGCGTGATCGCGAAGGCGCCCCCGGTCACATAGGCCATCTCCTGATCGTGCGCAAAAGCCACGCCGTCCGGCTCGCCGCGGCCGATCAGCGCCGTGGTCGCCGCCGGGAAGCGGAACGTGCCCCCGGCGTGTTGCACGCGGCCGTCCGGATAGAGCAGCTTGCCGCCGCCGATCGCGGCCCGGCGATCGGCGTGATCGTGCAACCCGGTCGCCAGCGCGCGCAACCACTCGGGCCGGACGCGCACATCCGGGTTGACAACCGCCAGGATCTCGCCCCGCGCCTGCTCCCAGCCCAGGTTCGCCCCGCCGCCAAACCCGAGGTTGCGCGCCGGGTGTAGCACCCGGACCGCGGGGTAGCGATCGCCCAGGTCGACGGGCCGCCCGCCGTCCCCCCCGTTATCCACGAGCAGGATCTCCACGTCGGGATACTCCAGCGCCGCCAGCGCATCCAGGCAGCCCGGCACCTCGGCGGGGGTGTTGTAATTGACGATGACGACCGTGGCGGTCGGGAATTGGTCGGGTGTCATAGGCGTACTGCGGAGTGCGGATTGCGGATTGCGGATTGCGGATTGCGGGATGCATACGATACATTGCCTAGTAGGTGGCTAGGCACATGAAGGAAATAAATACTAGCAAAGATATTAAAGAATATGTCATTCTGAGCGCAGCGAAGAATCCGTTGCCCCGTGGACCAGGTCAGAGCTGGCGGGCAACTGGCCCGGCGACCCGGGCGCGGCCGCCCCGATCGCACCGTTGGGGCTGCGGGCTCGCGCCCCAGCGGATTCTTCGCTGCGCTCAGAATGACAAATCTTATGTTTTCTGCTAATAAAAACATCATTATTACATTAGTTAAAAGGAGTGATCTCTATACATTTCTTACGCCCTCCGCCCTCCGCCCTCCGCCCTCCGCCCTCCGCACTCCGCACTCCGCATTACGTTTCCCGGACCACCTCGTCATAGAGCGCCAGCAGGCGCGGCAGCTGGCGGTCCCAGGTATAGTGCGCGAGCACCTTCGCGTGGCCGGCCTGGCCCAGGCGGTGCGCCAGGGCGGGGTCGGCGATCACGGCCGCGATGCGATCGGCCAGGGCGGCGGCATCGCCGAAGCGGATCAGGTAGCCGTCCTGGCCGTCGGCGATCACGGCAGGCACCCCACCCGCCCGCGCGCCGATAACCGGCTTGTCGTAGAGCCAGGCCTCCAGGTAGACGAGGCCCAACGTATCCGTCCGCGACGGCATGGCGAACACCGTACAGGCCGCATAGGCATCCCGCTTCACCGCGTCCGGCACGAAGCCGAGCAGTAGCACCCGCGCTTGCTCGGCCGCCGGCAAGTGCGCGTACACCGCCTGGAAATCGGCCAGGGCGGTCGCGCCGATCAGCACCAGACGCAGATCCCGGCCCGCCGCCCAGAGCCGCCGCCCAGCCTCCAGCAAGGTCACGGCGCCCTTATCGTGGGCCAGCGCGCCCACAAAGAGCACGAGCGGCAGCTCGGGGGCCAGCTGGTAGCGGGCGCGGAAGCGAGCGGCCTCGCCGCCCAGCACCTGGTCAGGATGCACCCCGACGCTCACCTGGACCAGGCGGTTGGCCGCGATCCCGAAGTCGCGCAGGGCGGCCCCTTCCAGCCCGGTTTGCACTATAACACGCGCGGCGCGCTTCAGCAAGGCCAGTTGATGGCGCATCGTGTAGTAGCGGATGATCCGGCGATCGCCGGGCTCGCCGAGGTGCAAGAACGGGGTGATCAGGGCCGGGATGCCCACCCGCCGCGCATAGGCCAGGGCCGCGATAATCGGCGCCTCCAGCGTGATGTTCGTGGTGTGGACGACGTCGAAGCGGCCGGGGGGCAGCGCCGCCAGGGCCGCTTCCAGGCGCGGAACCCACGGCGATAGGCGGCCGCCCAGGTGCCAGAGCGGCGTGGGCACGCCCGGCACCCGGCGCGCCAGGTCGCTGGTCTCGGCCATCAGGCGGCGTAAGATACGGAAGTAGATCGGCGGCAGGGGGGGCCGGCGGACGGGGAAGCGGTGGATCGCCACACCCTGATAGGTTTCGGTCGCCGGGCGGGTCACCCGGCGTTTGCCCGGCGCCCAGAAGTGTTCCAGATCCCAGGCGTCGGTGGTGAACACGGTCACCTGGTCGCCGCGCGCGACCAGGCGCGCCGACAACTCCTGAAAATAGCCCTCCGACCCCCCCTGGTAGGGCCAGTAGCGCTGGATGACGTGGAGTACCCGCATCGCGCGGCCTGGCGGCTACTGGATCGGGGGCGTATCAGTCCAGACGCCGGTGTAGCCATACTTGGTGGCGATCTGCTGGCGCAGCGCCGTCAGCGGCGTGCTCGCGATCATCTGCATCATCATGTCGACCTCGCCGGTGCAGATATCGCAGGACTCGCTGTGGTCCGTGTAGACGATCTTGCCGTCCGACTGGACCTGGCGGATATAGCAGCTTTGCAGGCTGGTATGCGCGTGCTGATAGAGCGCGCAGCCGCAGTAGCACGGCATCTGGGCCAGCGCATCCATGTGCGTTGCCGCAAAGGCGTAGCGGGCAATGGCCTTGGCCTGGCTGGGGTCTTTGAAGTTGACCAGGAACTGCGGCGTGGTGCCCGGCGCGTAGGCCGTGGTCTCCGCGCCTTCCGGGGGGTCGGGCTCGCGCTTATTGGGCGGGACGGTCGTCGTCACATGCACCACCGGCGCATTCGCCGGCCCCGCCGAAGGGGCGGCCTGGTCCCCACAGCCGGCGATGGCGATGGCCAGCAAGAGGGGTAAGCCGACCGCGATCAGCACGCGGACCTGCTGCACGCGCCCCGCCGGGGGCGCAGGAACGGAAGGTTGAGTCGACAACAGGCTGCTCCTTCTCACTCTGCTCACTCTGCTCACGATAGTAGCCCATTCTACCACAAGCGGCGGCGCGACACAAACCAGCGGCGAAGTCCTGAGATGTATTTTATTAGCGTAGAATATAAGATCTGTCATTCTGAGCGCAGCGAAGAATCCGCTGGGCTGTGTAAACCTGTGCCCCCAAGGCGCGCGGTGGGCGGGGGGTGGACGGACGGTCCGCCTACGGCAACAGAGTACACCGGGCAACGGATTCTTCGCTGCGCTC
>DATGEF010000865.1:0-5041 GCA_035310405.1 Chloroflexia bacterium
AGGACAGTCGGATGGCTGTGGAGACGGCAGCGAAGACGTTATTCCGCACTGACCCCAACTGCCCGGCCAAGTTGGCCGCCGTGAGCCAGGCTTTTGACGAGGTCGGCATTACCTGCAAAGAAGGGACTACACCATGATTCACGGAGCATCTGTGCGCTTGCTGCACAACCCGCCGCCAGAGCAGATCAGCACCCTGTTTACCCGGCTGCGGCAGGATGGATGCGACGCCGTCGCCATCATCCCCCATCACTACGTCTCGCTGGAACCGGGGACCGCCAACCTGGCGCCGCCCCCGCCGGCGTTCAAGATCCCCTGGTTCATCTACCCGGATGTGGGCCAGGATCCGGATCACCCCTACCACAACACGCCCGAGCCGGAAGTGGTGCTGGCCGCCTGCCAGGCCGCCGCCCGCCTGGGCCTGCGGGTGCTGCTCAAGCCCCATATCGACTCCTATGCGGCCGCCTGGCGCGGCTTCATCTCGGTCCAGGCGCGCACCGCCGATTGGGTCTGGAGCTATCGCCAGCGCTTCCTGGCCCGCTACCTCGATATCGCCCGCCAGGTGGACGGGACGATCCTCAGCTTGGGCTGCGAATTGTATACGGTGAGCAAAGAGCTGGGCAGCGAGTTCTGGATCGGGCTGGCCGCCTGGGCGCGCCGCCAGGGCTTTCAGGGCCCGCTCACCTACGCCGCGAACTGGGGCTGGGCCGACGACGCCGAGTATCGGCGCCTGTACGCGCTCTGGGCGCACCTCGACTATATCGGCGTTGATTCCTACTTCCCGCTGGTGCCCGCGGGTTACCGCGGGACGCTCGATACCAACACCCTGGCCGCGGGCTGGCACCGTCGGGGTATCGACGCCGCCTGGTGCCCCCGTATCGACGACGATCTGCTCGCCCTGAGTCGGCAGACGGGCCGGCCCCTGCTCTTCACCGAGATCGGCTATGGCAATCATCGGCGCGCGGCCGAAGATCCCGGCGGCGAGGCCCGGCCCGACGACGTGCGCGACGACGCCTTGCAAGCGCGCCTGGCGCAAGCGTTCCAGCAGCGCTGGAGTGGCGCCCCGGAACTGGCCGGCTACTTCTGGTGGGAGGCGGCGCTGGATCAGACCGCCAAACAACCAATCAGTCATGACATCCTCGGCCAGCCGGTGGAGCAGATCGTCTTTCGCCCCCCGGTCGAAGGGAGCGGCGCCGTCCCGCCGGCGCCGCTCCCGGTGGTCGGCATCGCGGGGCAGGTCCCGGCGATCCACGGGCTGCACGCCCCCAACAGCCGGTTTGCTGATTTCCGCAGCCGCCCGGATGGCCCGGCGGAAGGGGCCGAGGCAGTCTGGGAGCGGGTGCGCCTGGCCGAGGGCCGCTGGCTGAAACTCCTCTGGCCCGACCACGGCCGGACCGACGCCGCAGCGGCGCAGGCACACGGGCTGCATGTCCTGGTGCGCGCCCCCGGCGCCGACAGCCCACACTGGGAAGACGTGCAACAGATGATCACCGAGTTGCGTGGCGTCTGCGAGGTGATCGAAGTCGGCAACGAACCGTTCCCCACGCCCGGACATCCCCACTGGGACGATCTGCTCTGGAACCACGCCTGGTATCTGGAAGCGGTATGGGACCACTGTGCCGCCGCCGCGCACGCGGCAGGCATCCTGCTCTGTGCCCCGGGCTGGCGCGCGGCGACCGAGCCGCCCACCCCCGGCGCCCACCTGGCCGGCGGGGCGGACCAGGCAGTCCCCCCTCTGGTGGTGGACCAGGCCCTCGCCGCCCGGCTGCGCCAGGTCTACAGCGCGTACGATGCGATCGCCGTCCATTGCTACGATCCGTTCGACCTGGATCTGGACCCGGTGTTTGCCCGGATCGCGCGCTGGCAGCAGGCGTTCGGCAAACCGGTCTATGTAACCGAGTATGGCATCGCGGCGCGCTCCCTGCCCGGGGCGGCCCCGGCCGCCAGCGACCTGTTGAAGGCGCAGCGCTATGCTCGGTTTGTGCAGCGGCTGGCAGGTCTGGATCAGGTGCGGGCCGCATTTCTCTTCATCGTCGGCGGCACCAACGATTTTGCCGCTTTCAACGGCGGCGGCTACGACCCGCAGGGCGAAAATAGCTACTGGATCAGCAAAGAGGCGTATGCCTTGCTGGGGCAGACGCTCGCCGGCGGGCCCACCCCCGCAATCGCCGCGGCGGGGCTCGCGCCGAGCCGGCGTATCGGCTGGAACGACCGCCCGCACGGCCCGGACTTCCCGATGGTGAGCGCGCCGACGATCAGTCCGGCCGTCTTTGCTGCCTGGCTGCAAGGTCATCACAGCCCGGCTTTGGCCGAAGCCGACGCCCTGACCTACTATCAAGCCGTGCTGCAGCGGGGGATCAACCCGGCCATGGCCCTGGCCTTCTTCCACCACGAGAGCCAGTGCGGCACCGACCCGGGCGGCGTAGTGGTGCGCTACCAGACGAAGAACTGGGGCAACCTCCGGCCGGGCCAGGACGGTAGTATCGGGCGCGCCAGCGGCCGCACCCCCCAAACGGACTGGGGCGTATTCCGCCGCTACTCCAGTTGGCTGGCGGGGCTCCTCGACTGGTGCGACCTCTGGTTCATCCCGCTCTATCGCGGCAAATCGCTGCGCGAGGCGTTGGTGGACTATGCACCGCCCGGCGACCACAACAATCCCCAGGGCTACGCTGCGACCGTGCTGGGCTTGCTGGCGCAGTGGGACCAGGAAAGCGGGGCGTTCGATCTGCCGGACGCCGCGCCCGAGCGGCCGGCCGATTATCCCCTGCTGGGAGCGGCAAGCATCCGCTGGGAGACGTTCCGCGACACCCTGCTGGCGGCCCACAGCCCCACGCTGGAGGAGGCGGACAGCATCGACTACTACCGGCTCTGCACCAGCAATGGTGTCGACCCGGCCGTGGCCCTCGCCTTCTTCGGCCAGGAGACGGCCTACGGCACCCAGCCTGGTGCCACCGCGAATCAGAACTGGGCCAACCTCTGGGACGCCGCCCAACACTGCACAGCGGTCTTTCCCACCTGGGTGGCGGGGCTGCGCGAGATGTGTACGCGCTGGCAGGCCCCGCCCTTCACCGACGGTGGCCCTCCCACGGTGGCGAGCATCGTGCCTCACCATCGCGGTGCGCGGCCTGACAATGTCGACTATATCCGCGAGGTGAACGACCGCATGGCGGCCTTGCACACGGCCGACCTAAGCCCCGTAAGCGCCAATGGCCTGCGTCCCGGCGTGCGCCTCCTGGATCTTCCCGCGTTGGCGCGGGCCGCGGACGTGGTCCCCGCCGGCGCGGGCTTAGCCGCCCCCATCCCGGGACGCAGCCCGCTGGCCGAATGGATCGGCACGGAGGGCACCAACCCCACGGCCGTCAACATCGATGTGGGGCGCGCTGGCCACCAACCGCGCGCTGTTGTGATTCATGTGATGATGGGCAATATGCAAGGCACCATCGACGCTTTCCAAAACCCCAAGCACCAGGCCAGTGCGCACTACGGTGTGAGCAAGCAGGGGCGGATCGTGCAGTTCGTCAACGATGACGACACGGCCTGGGCGAACGGCATCCTCTACGACCCCAACCTCAACGACGTACCCTGGTTGGCCGGGGTGCAGCAACGGGGCGAGGATCCGAATACCGACACGATCAGCATCGAGTGGGAAGGGGCGCACGGCGACGGTAAGTGGATCTCGTGGCAAGGCCAGCCCTGGGAAACCCTCCAGCGTGGATCCGTGACACTCTGGTGGGTGCCCAGCGATGAGCAGTACCAGGCGGGCTTGCGGCTCATCCGCGACCTCTGCGCCCGCAACCAGATCCCGCTTGACGGCGATCTGGTCCAGTTGCGGGCCCGCATCTGCCTGCACAGCGACTTCGACAACGGCAAGAAGTGGTTCTGTCCGGGACAGGGCTTCCCGTTAGCCCGCTTGCTGAACGATCTGCGTGCCACGGGCCAGCCTGACTACCCGCTGCTGGGAGCGGCAAGCATCCGCTGGGAGACGTTCCGCGACACCCTGCTGGCGGCCCACAGCCCCACGCTGGAGGAGGCGGACAGCATCGACTACTATCGGCTCTGCACCAGCAATGGTGTCGACCCGGCCGTGGCCCTCGCCTTCTTCGGCCAGGAGACGGCCTACGGCACTCAGCCTGGTGCCACCGCGAATCAGAACTGGGCCAACCTCTGGGACGCCGCCCAACACTGCACAGCGGTCTTTCCCATCTGGGTGGCGGGGCTGCGCGAGATGTGTACGCGCTGGCAGGCCCCGCCCTTCACCGACGGTGGTCCCCCCACGGTGGCGAGCATCGTGCCTCACCATCGCGGTGCGCGGCCTGACAATGTCGACTACATCAGTGAGGTGAACGACCGCATCACGACCCTGCTCAACGCCGCCGCAGCGGGGTTGGGCGCGGCCACTCTGGCGGCTACCCCGGCCGGCGGGACGTTGCTGGCGGTACGGAACCGTTAGCTACCCCGCTCCCCGCTCCCTGGTTGTCAGGGAGCGGGGAGCGGGATTCGTCGTTACTCTCAGGAACGTCGTTACCTGAAGAAGCCCGCCTAATAACACACTTGAGGCGCTGCTCGAAATAAGCGTGGAATTGTGTAAAGGAGATCACCGATGCACCAGACTACCGCGCAACCCGCCCGCAATCGGCTGTGGCAACTAATTTTGGTGAAGTTCAAAAGGACCCCGCTACAAACGGGCCGGCCGGATCCGACGGGCCGCGGAGCGGCGAAATGGGAGCACATTGAGATTACGCTGCCCATTGACCAGGAGCAGATCCGCAAGCAAGCCCAGGAATGGTTGAAGCCGGAACGGTGTCCACCGTCCCACTGGTACGGTCCCACCGCCCAGGTGCCGGAGGGAACCACGTATGAATCCTATTTTAAGACCCAGTTACGCCTGCGCTATGTCGAGCTGGCCGACCTATTCCGCGCCTCGATCGGTAATCACTATAGCGAGAAGACCTTCGATATATATGCGGCCCGCAGCATCGCCGAGATGTTGCAGACGACCGAGCCCGCGCTGGGGGAGTCCGATCCCGATCTTCTCGGGATCTCC
>DATGEF010000866.1:0-10444 GCA_035310405.1 Chloroflexia bacterium
TCCCCTCCCCGCCCGCGCCCGTCGTCACCGGCCCCGGTGATCAGCAAGCCCCCCACCTCGACGGCGATATGCTCGTCTACGAAGACGATAGCGCCGGGACCTGGGATATCCGCGCCAAAAACCTCGCTACCGCCGCCACCCCCTTCCCCGTCTATGTCGGGCCCGGCGACCAGCGCGCTCCCGCCATCAGCGGCGACCTCGTCGTCTGGCAGGATAACCGTAACGGCGACTGGGATATCTATGGCGCTTACCTCAGCACCGGCCAGGTCTTCCCCATCTTTGTCGGCCCCGGCGACCAAACCAATCCCGTCGTCAGCGGCTCCCGCGTCGCCTGGCAGAGTGCCGCCCCCGGCTCCGGCCGCTGGGATATCGTCGCCGAGGACCTCGCTACCGGCCAGCCCCTGACCCTCTCCGACCCCACCCTGACCAACACCAGCCCCGCCCTCGACCAAACCCTCGTCGTCTGGCAGAGCACCGTCCCCACCTCCACCCGCGCCCTGCCCGCCGCCGCCGGCTGGCAGATCCACGGCTACGATCTCACCGCTGCCACCCCCCTGACCCTGACCACCGGGCCCGGCGACCACCTCAACCCCGACATCAACGGCGACACCGTCGTCTGGGAGGAGACCCTGACCGCCACCGGCGCGGCGCCCCTCTACGCCACCCCCTCCAATATCGCCGGCCGCCATGTCCGCAGCGGCTCGACCTTTACCGTGACCAGCGGCAGCGACGTCAACACCAATCCCAAGGTCAGCGACGGCACCGTCGTCTATGGCGGTAAGCTGCCCTACACCGGCCCGCCGCCCGTGATCAAAGGCGCCAACCTCAGCACCGGCAAGATCGTCACCGTCTCGGCGCCGGGGGCGGCGGCCAAGAACCCGGTCATCTCGCACGGCAAGATCGCCTGGAGCCAGAAAGCGGCGGCCGGCGACAGCGATATCTACGCCAATGGCTGTGTGCGCGCCTACAGCGATGTGGGGGCGCCGGACTATTTCTACTGGCCGGTGCAATGGCTGTCGTGCATCGGGGCGCTCAGCGGCTACGGCGACGGTAGCTTCCGGCCGTACGCCAACACGACGCGCGGCCAGCTGGCCAAGATCATCGTGGGCGGGGAAGGGTGGAGCATCGACACGACGGGGGGCCCGCATTTCAACGATGTACCGGCGAGCAACCCGTTCTACGGTTTCATCGAGACGGCGTACAACCACGGGATCATCAGCGGCTACGCGGACGGGACGTTCCGCTGGGGCAATAATGTCACGCGCGGGCAGCTCAGCAAGATCATCGTGGGAGCACAGGGCTGGGCGATCGACACGAGCGGCGGGCCGCACTTCGGCGACGTGCCGGCGAGCAACCCGTTCTACGGTTTCATCGAGACGGCGTACAACCACGGGATCATCAGCGGCTACGCGGACGGGACGTTCCGCGTCGGGGCCAATGCCACCCGCGGCCAGATCGCCAAGATCACCTACTTTGCGCTGACCGCCCCGTAAGCAGCGGCCGGGCCGTGGCGCATTGTCGCTACGGCCCGGCCGCCTTGACAAGCCCCGGCGCTGCGGGCTACAATGCGGGCAGAGAGATCCATCCGCCGCAGGCTAGACCAGGAGCTACACCCAATGACCCAGGATCCATCCCCCGGCAATGTGGCCGTGGGGCAGGCGCTCGAATCGCCCCGACCCCCGACCCCCGCCCCCCGCACCCTCGCCTTTGAAACCCTGGCCATCCATGCCGGGCAGGAGCCCGACCCGGTCAGCGGGGCCGTGATTGTGCCGATTTACCAGACCTCGACCTTTGTCCAGGAGGCGCTGGGCCAGCACAAAGGCTACGAATATGGGCGGACCGGCAATCCCACTCGCACGGCGCTCGAGATCTGCCTGGCTACCCTCGAAGGCGCGCAGCATGGCCTCGCGTTCGCCACCGGGATGGGCGCCGAGACGACGCTGATGTATACATTTAAGCCCGGCGACCACCTCCTGGTCGCCAACGATGTCTACGGGGGCACGTACCGCCTGTTTGAGCGCGTCTTGCGGGACTATGGCCTCGACTTCACCTACCTGGATCTGAGCGACCCGGCGGCGATCGATCAGCACTGGCAGCCCAATACCCGCGCCGCCTGGCTGGAGACGCCGAGTAATCCCCTGCTCAAGCTGATCGATATCGCCGCGGTGGCCCGCCGGGTGCGGGCGCGGGGCGGCCGGCTGATTGTGGACAACACCTTCGCCTCGCCCTTCGGCCAGCAGCCGCTCGCGCTGGGGGCGGATCTGGTGGTCCATAGCACGACCAAGTACCTGGGCGGGCATAGCGATGTCGTCGGCGGCGCCATCGTGACCAACGATTCCGCCTGGCACGAGCAGCTGAAGTACCTGCAGAACGCGGTGGGCGCCACGCCGGGCCCCTTTGATTGCTGGCTGGTGTTGCGCGGCATCAAGACCCTGGCCGTCCGCATGCGGGCCCACGAAGCGAATGCCCTACGCCTCGCGACGTTCCTCCAGAACCACCCGCGGGTCGAGCGAGTGCGCTATCCCGGCCTGGAAAGCAACCCGCAGTATGCCCTGGCCCGCTGCCAGATGCGCTGCTTCGGCGGCATGGTCTCGTTCGACGTGCGCGGCGGCCAGGCCGCGGCCGCCGCCCTCGTCGGCAAAACCCGGCTCTTTGCCCTGGCCGAGAGCCTGGGCGGCGTGGAAAGCCTGATCGAGCATCCGGCCACCATGACTCATGCCAGTGTCGCGAACTCGCCGCTGGAAATCCCGGACAATCTGGTGCGCCTGAGTGTCGGGATCGAGGCGGGCGACGACCTGCTCTATGATCTGGAACAGGCCCTCGCCTGATCCGGAATCCAACGTGCGGGGATGGCTATTGACAAGCTTTAGCCAGCATAGTATCATTGGGCACCACCCCTGGGCGTGCGCCGTCTGTATCGGCTATGCCTGGGAAAACCTCCGGGCGCGAAGGGTAACCGTCCGCCCCATTCTGCAATACATCTATCAGGGCACCTTGTGGTGAGCCCGGGGCCGGCATCGCATCGCTGAGAGGATGGAGATCCCGGAGTGTTGCACGATCTCGACGAAACGATCAAAGACATGCTCGTCCGGGGCGTGCCTTTGGATCTTTCGGAAATCGACATCTCCTTTGAAGCGCCCACATCCGAGTGGAGTGCTTCCCTGGCCCGGCCGACCGTCAATTGCTATCTCTACCACCTGGTCGAGAACCAGGAGCTGCGCCAGAACCAGTGGGAAATGGACCGGGTGCTGGGCGGGCGCCGCAATGGGACCGCCCGGCACCGCATGCCTTTCCGCGTGGATGCCTGCTACTACGTCACATCCTGGGCCAACGAGCCGGAAGATGAGCACCGCTTGCTCTGGCGGGTGCTCGCCTCGCTGATGCGCCATAGCTTCCTCCCCAAAGACTGTCTGCAAGGCACCCTGACCGGGCAAGACTGGCCGATGCCGACCCGGGTCGCCCAACCCGAAGCGCCGATCAAGAACCCTTCCGATTTCTGGAGCAGCATGGAAGGCCCGATCCGGGCCGGGTTTAATTACATTGTCACCTTACCACTCGATCCCGAGCGGATGTTCGAGATCCCGCTGGTGCTCACGCGGCGGGTGCGCGCCCGCTTGCTGGACGACCCCGGTCCCGCCCAGGAATTGGTGACCATCCAGTTTGGCGGCTGGGTGCGCCGGGGCGCGGGCGCGGACTCGCCGGGTGTGGCCGGCGCGGAGGTGCTGCTGGTCGAACGCGGCCTCCAGGCGACGACGGACGCGGCGGGGCGCTTCGGCTTTGACCGGGTGCCGCGCGGCCGTTATACCCTGCGGGTCACGATCGATAGCGAATACGCCGAGCGCACCGTCGACGTGCCGGGCGAGGAGTACGATCTCGTCCTCCCTGCCGGCGCGGCGCCCGCGTCTATGGACCGGACCCCGGGTGCTGCGCCCGGGGCCCCTAGCGACGCGTCCGGGTCGCCCCCGGACGCGCCCCCCAGCGGCAAAAGCCGGAGGAGGTGAGGCGGATAGGGTGACAGTGTCTGGCGGCCCTTTGCGAAGCGGCCCTTTGAGTCGTAGTGATAGCCAATCTGACCGGACCTGAAAGGAACACTCATGGCCACAACGTACTTAACTCCTGGTGTATACGTCGAAGAAGTCGACAAAGGTAACAAGCCCATTGAGGGCGTGGGCACGTCCCTGGCTGCTTTCGTCGGCTTCGCCGAACGGGGCCCGATCAATGAGCCCCGCTATATCGCCAACTGGACCCAGTTCGTCAACACCTTCGGCAGCTTCCTCCCGGGGGGGTTCCTGGCCCACGCGGTCTATGGCTTCTTCAACAACGGCGGCACGTCGTGCTATGTCACCCGCTTGCCCCTGGCCGACACGGACGGCACGGACGGCGCCAGCAAAGCCGCCCAGCGCCAGCTCCCGACCGCCACGGCTCAGCTGCCGGCGCGCGCGGCCGGGGCCCACGGCCTCGAAATTATGGCCCGCGAAGCCGGCAGCGCCGGGAGTGAGATCAAGGTCGACGTGCTGCCGGCCACGGCCGCCGAAGGCCAGCCGCCGCCCGCCGACGACACCTTCACCCTCCAGGTGAAGCGCGGCGAGACCACCGAGCGCTTCGATAACGTGTCGTTGCGCAAAGGCGGCCGGGGGGTGCGCAACGTGGCCGACGTGGTCAACGCCGAGTCCAAGCTCATCCGCGTCGCCGAGCGCGAAGTAGCCGGCAATCCCGCCGAGCGCATGCCGCCGGCCGGCAGCTATCCGCTGAGCCTGCCCGTCGAGTCCGCGCTGCCCGCGCCGCGCCAGGCCCCGGTCAAGACCGATCTGCTGGTCGGCGATGCCGCCCAGCGCAGCGGCGTCAACGGCCTGGAAGTGGCCGAAGATGCCAAGATCGTCTGCTTCCCCGACCTGATGGCGCTCTACCAGTCGGGCCGCATCAATATGGAAGGCGTCCAGGCGGTCCAGCAGGCGATGCTCGACCACGCCCAGAATATGGGCAACCGGGTCGCTATCCTCGACGCGCCGCCGAGCATGACCCCGCAACAGGTGCGCGACTGGCGGATGAAGGAAGTCAACTACGATTCCAAGTATGCCACCCTCTACTATCCCTGGATCAAGGTGGCCGACCCGGTCAGCGGGGGCAGCATCTATGTGCCCCCCTGCGGCCACATGGCCGGTATCTGGGCGCGCAGCGACAGCCAGCGGGGCGTCCACAAGGCCCCGGCCAACGAGGTGATTGCCGGCTGTATCGGCATCGAGTACCAGACCACCTCGTCGGAGCAGGCCATCCTCAACCCCGAGGGCATCAACGTGATCCGCACCTTCCCGGGCCGCGGCATCCGCGTCTGGGGCGCCCGTACCCTCTCCAGCGACCCCTCGTGGCGCTACCTCAACGTCCGCCGCCTGTTCAATTACGTGGAAGAGTCCCTGATGAAGGGCACCCAGTGGGTCGTCTTCGAGCCGAACGACATGGACCTCTGGGAACGCGTCAAGCGCGACATCTCGGCCTTCCTCTTGCGCGTCTACCGCGATGGCGCGCTGTTTGGCGCCTCGCCGACCGAGGCCTTCTACGTGAAGTGCGATGCGGAAAACAATCCGCCGGAGACCCGCGACGTCGGGCAGCTGATTATCGAAGTCGGGATCGCTCCGGTGAAGCCGGCCGAATTCGTGATCATTCGCTTGAGCCAGATGCAGAGCGGCAGCTCGGCCGGCTAGTGTTACGCGCTTCGTGTTACGCATCTAGTGTTACGCGCCTGGTCTGATCTAGTGGTACGCGCTTCGTGGTACGCGCCTAGTGTTACTCGCCTAGTCTGATAAGGAGGGACTGGCAAATGCCTCTAATGGGTGGCAGCGCGGGAGAAAAGAAAGATCCGCTCGTTCAAGCAAACTTTTACGTCAGCGTCGATGGACACCTGGACAACATGGTGTTCCGCGAGTGCTCGGGCCTGGGCTCCGAGCAGGAAGTGGTCGAGTATAAGGGCTCGATGAAGGACGACTATCACTCGATCCGCCAGGTGCCCGGCCGCCTCAAGTGGCAGGTCATCAACCTCAAGCGCGGCATCACCGACTCGATGGACGCCTGGAAATGGCGGAAGCTCGTCGAGGACGGCATGGTCGATCAGGCGCGCGCCAACGGCTCGATCGTGATGGTCGACCAGATGGGGACGGAAGTCGCCCGCTGGAACTTTATCCGCGCCTGGCCGAAGGCGATCAGCGGCCCGTCGCTCAACTCGTCGACGAACGAGGTGGGGGTCGAAGAACTGCAGATCGTCCACGAGAAGCTCGAGCGGATCAAGTAAGTCCCGCCCAGGGCCGGGACGGCGCCCCCGCGGGGGCGCCGTCCCGGCCCTGGGTGGAATCGCTGCGCGGCGAGTAGCCCGCGTTTGGTATAATAATAAGACACGATCAGCGCGCGCGACTAATCGCCCGCGCATGATCGCCAGCGACGATTCGTGTCTTCAGCATCCGGTTTAGGGGAGCATCATATGGTAAGCACCGCGAAACCGCGTACGGAGAAGGGGCTGCAAACCGAATATGAATTTATGCTGCCGCGGGGCTATGTCGACAGCGACGGCAACCTGCACCGGCAGGGGGTGATGCGCCTGGCCACCGCCATGGACGAGATTACCCCGCTCCGCGATATGCGGGTCAAGCAAAACCAGGCGTACCTGACCGTGGTGCTCCTGTCCAAGGTCATCACGCGGCTGGGCACCCTGACCGATGTGCATACCGGCATCATCGAAAAACTGTTTTCGGCCGATTTTGCCTACCTGCAGGACTTTTACCGGCGCATCAACGAGGCGGAGCATGTGACCATCCCCGCCCAGTGCCCATCGTGCAATCACGAGTTTGAAGTGGAGCTCGTCCCCGCGGGGGGATAACCGGCTACCCTCTCGATCAGCTCCGAGAAGAGGTAGCCTACATCGCCTATTATTTTCACTGGCCGCGCGAGGAGATCTTAGAGCTGGAGCACCACGAGCGGCGGGCGTGGGTCGAGCAGATCGCCGAGATCAATCGGCAGCTTAACAGCGGCTAGTACGCAGGAGATTTGATGGACGACTCCGGGTACGAATCCGATCGCCGGCCCGGCGCGTTGCCGGACCCGGACAATCCCCAATCGTGGATCGAGCAGCTGATCGGCCGATCGCTGGGCGATGTGCGGGTCCATGACAGCACGCAGGCTGGCGAGCTGGCCGCGCGCCTGGGCGCGCGGGCCTTCGCCGCCGGCCGCCATGTCTATGCCCGCCCCGAGCTGCTGCGGCCGATGACCCCCCGCAGCGTGGCCCTGCTCGCACACGAGATGACCCATGCGGCCGAGCAATCCGGGGCGCCGCCGGCGCCCGGCCGGCCCCTGTCGCGCCCGGCCGGCCCCGCGCCGGGGCCGCGCCCCGCGGTCCAGCGGGCGATCGCCACGGCCCCCGCGCCGGAAGCGAGTGCGCTGGGGGCTGAGGCGCAAGCCCTCGCCGCCCAACAGGACGCGGCCCGCCCGCCGCGGGGGGGCCCGGTGGATCCGCAAGCAGTGGCCGATCGTCTCTATGATCGCCTCGTGGGCGAGCTGCGGGTCGATCGCGAACGCCAGGTGCCGGGATGGTAACGGGTCGCCGTCCTACGCCGGGCCGGGGTGCATTAGGGAAGGATGGGCGGTGATATGCCAGGGACCGGGATTCGATCGGTGGGCACCAACAGCCAATCCGATCCGCTAACAACCTTTCAATTCTATGTTCAGATCGATGGCCTCACCGAGGCCGTGTTCACCGAGCTGGCCGGACTGGAGGTCACGACCGAAGTGACCGATCAGCCGGAGGGTGGGGAGAACACACATGTGCATCGCCTGCTCGGGCGCACCAAGGTGGGCGATATCACGCTCAAAAACGGCGTGACGACGTCCAAACAGCTCTGGAACTGGTACAAAAGCGTGATCCAGGGCCCGCCCTGGACCGGCAGCTTCAGTGGCCGCAAACATATCTCGATCATCATGGTGGACCAGCAGGGACGGGAAGCTCAGCGCTGGAATTTACAGTACGCGATCCCGATCAAATGGACCGGTCCGCAGTTTAACACGAGCGGGAGCACGACGGCGGTCCAGTCGCTGACCTTTACGCATAAGGGTCTATTGTTGAATACCTGAGTCGATGAGCGAACAAGCCCCCAGGCGACAACCGCCCCCGCCGGATGGATCGGCCACTGCCGACCCGGGTCCCCTGGTTATGCTGGCCGGGACGGCCGCCGGGCGCATGGTCGAGTCGATCCTGGCGCGGGTCAACGGCCCGCATGGCGCCGCCACCGCCCCGCCGCTCCAGCCCGCGGCGCTCTGGCAGCAGGTGGCCCGCCGCTTTGGCTACCTACCGCCGGTGGTGGCCCGTCCGCTCGTGGCTCCCCCGCCCGCGCCCGCTGTGGCCCGGCCGGAACTCGTCTGGCGGATCAAACCGTCCCCTCCGATCGGGGCGGCGGACGAAGACGCGGCCGCGTTCTCCCCCTTCGCGCCGCAGCGGCCGAGCTGGCCCGCGAGCGCACTCCGGTCGATAATGGCGGCGGCGGCCCCGGTCGCCGGCCCCGCCGCGCCGCTGGCGGTCCAGACGTTCCCGACGGGCGCCGCACTGCCGCCCGCGGCTCCGGCGCCGGACCCGGCCCCGCCGGCGCCGCAGATGGTCCCCTGGCAGCAGGTCCAATTTCAGTTCACGCCCCCCCCGATCGCCGAACGTCCGGCTTCGCCGCCCGCCAGCCTCCCTAGGTCAGGGGTGGCCCCGCCGGGCGATAGCCTTTCGGTCGCCGGGCCGCCCGCCGGCCCCGCCGCTCCGGCCCCGGCATCCCTGGCGAGCAGCCCCCCGCCGGCCGCGCCGCCCCTGGCCCCGGCCGTCTTCTTCACCGCGGCGCCCGTAGAGTTGCCGCCTCCTGCGGGCGGCCCGGCGCGGATCGCGAATCCCACCTCGGCTGCCCCGGTCCGCCTGGCGCCGAGCCTGGGCGGGATGCCCCCGCCCGTCGTGCCGCCGCTGGCCCAGCAGATCGTCGCACGCCTGGCCCAGGAACCGCCGGCCCTCGGCGCAACGGCCGGGCCCGCCCCCCTGCCGCCGAGCCTGGCGACCCGTTGGGAGAGCAATCTCGTCTGGCGCGTGCGCGCGCAGCCGGCTGCACCCGCATTTGCTGAGTTCGCGGCGGACACGACACCACTGCCCGGCGGGATGGCGCCGCGCCCGGCCGTCCGTATAGCCGGCGCCGCGCCGCTCCCGCCCACCCTGGCCCCCCTGGCGCCACTGGCCGCGCCGCCACTCGTACCGCCCGCGGAGCCGGCCACTCCCGCCCCGATCACTGCGCTGCCGCCCGCGGAGCCGGCCGCCGCCGCCCCGGTCGGTGCGCTGCCGCCTGCGGAGCCGGCCGCCGCCCCGATCAGTGCGCTGCCGCTGTCGATACCGGCCGCTCCCGCCCCGATCAGCGCAGTACCGCCTGTGGAGCCGACCGCCGCCCCGATCAGCTCTATACCTGTCGCCGGGTCGCTGGTGCCGGAAACGCCGGGAACCGGCGCTACCTTACCTGGGCCGCCGGTCCTGACGGGGCCGACGCCCGCGCCGGCCGTTAACGTGCCCAGCGTGCCGGGCGCCGCGGCCGCCGCGGCTGGGCCGCTGCCATCCGTGGCGCCGCCCGGTATCGGCGCGTCCGCCATCCCGGCGGTGCAGCGGGTCGCCGCGGCCGCGGCGCCGGCGCCCCTCGCCCTGGACGACACCCTCCCGGGCCCGGCGACGGTCTCGTCGCCGCCGGCCGCTGAGCCGCGCGAGGCACCTCCCGGCATGCCGCCGGCGCCGGGCGGGTCCAGCAGCACGCCCGATCTGCCGGGCCTGCGCATCGCACCCGAGCTCCCTGCGCGCGCCGGCTTAGCGCCGGCGCCGGCCCGGAGTGTCCGGGTGAGCTATACACCGGCGCCCGCCCTCACGCCGCCGGCCCCCCTCGTGACCCCTGGGGCGTTGCGCCCCCCGATCGCGCCGCCCACGCCGGCCCTGGCCCGCACGCTGGCGGCTTTTGCCCCCGCCGACGCGCCGGCTCCCAGCTTGCCGACGCGTTGGGACCGGAGCCTGGTCTGGCGGGTCCGCCCGCCTGCGACGTCGGGGGCCCCGGCCGAGCCCGAGAGCGACTCGCCAGCGCTAGCGGTATGGACGGCGGCTCGGGCCGTCGCGCGCGATCGTGGCGCGGGCCCGGCGGCGGCCCCGCCGCTACCCGCCGCGCGCCCCGGCCCGATCGCTGCGCCTGGCGATGGTTTGCCGGCCATCAGCGCCGGCCCGATCGCTACGCCTGGTGATGGTTTGCCGTCTAGCAGCGCCGGCCCGATCGCTGCGCCTGGTAGTGCCTTGCCGGCCATCAGCGCCGGCCCGAGCGTGGCCGCAGTACAACGGGCGCTAGAATCGGACGCCCCGCGGGATGTCGTGCCGCCGGAGATAGCCGCGGCCACAGGCGCCAGTATGGAGATGCAG
>DATGEF010000867.1:0-4824 GCA_035310405.1 Chloroflexia bacterium
GGCGGTTAGACGAGTTTTGATCGCGCAGCGGTGCCGCAGGCACATTTTTGCTCGCGCCGCGGTGCCGTAGGCACATCGCGCCGCGGTGCCGCCGGCACATTGTTGAGTGCTGAGTTACGGAGTCGGATAGGAAACATAGCCATGAGTGGCTCTTTTCCGGCCTAACATACTGAAGGGGTGGGTGGGTACGACGAACATAACTCAAAACTCAAAATTCAAAACTCAAAACTCGTTCGGCTGGGAGGGCGGTGATCCGTTCTTCCGGCGGCTGGCGCTGAGCCTGGCCACCAGCGTCATCGTCGTCGTCCTGGCCATGCTGGTCAATATGGGCTGGGAGTCCCGCGCCAGCCTGGCGCGCTTCGGGCTGGGCTTCCTGACCGGGCAAGTCTGGGACCCCGTCCATGTCATCTTCGGCGCCTTGCCCTTCATCTATGGCACGCTCGTCACCTCGCTGATCGCGCTGCTGCTGGCCGGCTTCGTCGGCGTGGGGGCGGCCATCTTCCTGGCCGAGCTGGCGCCCGGCTGGGTGCGGACGCCGCTCTCGTTCCTGATCGAGTTGTTGGCGGCCATCCCCAGCGTGGTGTACGGCGTCTGGGGGATCTTCGTCCTCGGGCCCTTCTTGAAGGTCGCGGTCGTGCCCGGGCTGAAAGCCACCCTCGGCTGGACCCCCTTCTTCTCGGGCGTCTTCTATGGCCCCTCGCTCTTCACCGCGTCCGTCGTGCTGGCGGTCATGGTGCTGCCGATCGTCACCGCGGTCAGCCGCGATGTCCTGCTGGCCGTGCCGGAGAGCCAGCGCGAGGCGATGATCGGCATCGGCGGCACCCGCTGGGAGGTCATCCGCGGGGCGGTGCTGCCCTATGCCCGGGGCGGCATCCTCGGCGCCCTCATCCTGGGGCTGGGCCGCGCACTCGGCGAGACGATGGCCGTGACCATGCTCATCGGCAACCGCGGCCAGATCAAGCCCTCGCTTTTCGCCTTCGGCGATACGCTTTCCAGCGTGCTGGCCAACCAGTTTGCCGAAGCCGATACCCCGATCTATAAAGGCTCGCTGATCGAGCTGGCCCTGATCCTGCTGGTGATCAGCCTGGTGGTGAACGCCATCGCCCGCCTGCTGGTCTGGCGGGCCGGCCGGATGCAGGGCGCCGGGAGGATTTGACCATGGCGACAACCACCGTACCGGTGCCCCGCAATCTCACCCGCGGCCCGCAGACCTTTCAGGTGCGCCGCGTGCGCAGCGCGATTATGATCGGCCTGATCTGGCTGGCCGCGCTCGTCTCGGTGATCCCGCTGCTGGCCGTCCTCGGCTGGGTCTTCTTCCAGGGCCTGCCCGCGCTCAACGTCGATTTCTTTACCCAGCTGCCCGGCCCGCCGGACGACCCCCACCAGGGGGTGGCCAACGGTATCGTCGGCACCGTCGAGTTGCTGGCACTCGCCTCCCTGATCAGCGTGCCCATCGGGGTGGGCGCCGGGATCTATATCGCCGAGTTTGGCGGCAGCCGTTACAACACGCTCTTGCGCTTTGCCACCGATGTCTTGAGCGGCGTGCCGAGTATCACCATCGGCATCTTCGTCTATGCCGTGGTCGTGCTGCCGACCAGCCGGTTCTCGTTGCTGGCGGGCGGCATCGCGCTCGCGCTGGTGATGCTGCCGATCTTGATCCGCACCACCGAAGAGATGTTACGCCTGGTCCCCAGCGCGATCCGCGAGGCCGCCCTGGCCCTCGGAGCGCCGACCTGGAAGACCATTCTGCGCTATGCCTTGCCCGCGGCGCTGCCGGGCATCGTGACCGGCGCCCTGCTGGCCATGGCCCGGGCGGCCGGCGAAACCGCCCCCTTACTGTTCACCGCGCTCGGCAACAACCAGTGGAACACCGGGCTCGACCAGCCGGTCGACGCCCTGACGCTCAAAGTCTACTTCTACGCCGGCCAGGCATATGATGTCTGGCGGCGCGAAGCCTGGGCCGGGGCGGTCGTGCTGACCCTCATGATCCTCATCACCAGCATTCTCGCCCGCGTGGCGACCCGGAGGCGACATGGCCGATAACCCCGCGCCCTTCATCCGCATTCAGACCCAATTACCCCCCGCGCCGCCCGCCAACGGCCGCGCCGGGCTGCCCCAGCCGCCGGGTGCAGCGACCCCCGGGGCCGCGGCCCCGCCCACGGACGTACGCCCGGCCCTGGCGGTCCAGGATCTCCAATCCTGGTACGGCGCGTTTCAGGCCCTGCGCGGGATTAACCTCGCGATCGCGCCGCGGCAGATCACGGCGCTGATTGGGCCGTCCGGCTGTGGGAAGTCGACGTTTCTGCGCTGCTTGAACCGCATGCATGAGGTGATCCCCGGCGCCCGCGCCACGGGCGAGGTGCTCTTCGAGGGCCAAAATATCTATGCGCCCGGCATTGACCCGGTGCTGATCCGCCGCCATATCGGCATGGTCTTCCAGAAGCCCAATCCCTTCCCCACCAAGTCGATTTTCGAGAACGTCGCAGCGGGCCTGCGCATCCAGGGGGCGCCCAAGGCCACGATCGCCGAAACAGTCGAGCGCAGCCTGCACCAGGCGGCGCTCTGGGATGAGGTCAAGGACAAGCTCCACCAGCCCGCCACGGCCCTCTCCGGCGGCCAGCAGCAGCGGCTCTGCCTGGCCCGCGCCATCGCCGTCCAGCCCGAGATCGTGCTCATGGATGAGCCGGCCAGTGCCTTGGACCCCATCGCGACGTTGAAAATAGAGGAGCTGATGCTGCAGCTCAAAGAGCAATACACCATCATCGTCGTCACGCACAATATGCAACAAGCGGCGCGCGTGTCGGACACCACTGGTGTGTTCATGGTGCGCCCGGATCGGGCCGGAGAACTCGTGGAGGTCGGGCCAACGCGCCAGATCTTCACCAACCCCCAGGACGCCCGCACCGAGGCCTATATCACCGGCCGGATTGGCTAAGGGAGGACAGAGCATGGCCCGCGAGAACTTTCAGCGCAGCCTGCGCGAACTGCAGGACAGTGTGCTCGCCATGGGCAGCATGGTCGACCAGGCCATCCAGCGCTCCACCCAGGCCCTCCGGGCGCGGGATGTGCGCCAGGCGGGCGAGGTGATCGCCGGAGACCAGGCGATCAACGAGGAACGCTTCCGCATCGAAGAACAGGCGCTGCTGCTGATCGCGACGCAGGCGCCGATGGCCCGGGACCTGCGCTGGCTGGCGGCGGTGCTCAACATCATCACGGACCTGGAGCGCATGGCCGACCACGCGGCCGGCAACGCCCGGATCACGATCCTCATCGGCGATGAGCCGCCGCTGAAGCCGCTGATCGACATCCCGCGCATGGCGGACATCTGCAGCGAGATGCTGCGCGCGGCGCTGGACGCCTTCGTGGCCGCGGACGCCGACGCCGCGTACACGGTCGCGTACCGCGACGACGAGGTGGACCAGCTCTACGACCAGGTCTACCGGGAGCTGCTGACGTTCATGATGGCCGACCCGGGCACGATCAACCGGGCGACGCACCTGCTCTGGGCGGCGCATAACCTGGAGCGCATCGCCGACCGGGTGACGAATATCTGCGAGCGGGTCGTGTTCCTCTCGACCGGCCACATGGAGGAGATCAAGGGCCAGGCCGCCCGCGCCTACGATAATCAATAGCCCGGCCGAGTGCCGATCAGCGCGCCAGCGGGTTATTGGCGATATAGACCCGAGTCTGGCGCAAATCGCCCTCGCTACGAATAACATGCTCATAATAATTGCGCTGCCATAAGGGGCGATCTGGCGTTCCCGGCAACTGCTTGATTCGTTGGGACGCGGCCGCCTTGAACGAGCCTATAATTGCCCCAAGCGACTGTCGTCGCGGACCACCCAACCCGCGACCCCGTGCTGCATCTGCCGGCCCCGTGTCCCCCGCTGGCGTAGGGGCGACGCAGGCGTCGCCCCTGGTCGGGCGCCCGTCCCGGCCGGCCGCCGCGCGCCCCGAATCCGGCGTAGGGGCGACGCCTGCGTCGCCCCTGGTCGGGCGCCCGTCCCGGCCGGCCGCAGCGTGCCCCGTATCCGGCGTAGGGGCGACGCCGGCGTCGCCCGTGGTCGGGCGCCCGTCCCAGACGGCATTTGCCGCCCCTGTAGCGTCGAGATCAGCGGTAGAGGAACCCGGTACACTACCGGCCAGACGGGCGACGCATGCGTCGCCCCTACCCGCGGCAATCACAATAATCCCATGCAGATGGTCCGGCATGATGATATATTCGTCGAGGATCACATCGGGGAAATGCTCCGGTATCGCCTCCCAGCACGCCCGGGCAATCTGGCCAGCCGGACTCAGCACCATTTGCGTATCCACGATCTGGCCAAAGACCCCGACCCGCCGATGCGTGCAGATGGTGATAAAGTAGGCACCCGCCTGGCGATAATCATAGCCCGCAAGCCGCAAAGAACGCCGATCTGGCAGAGGCAAATCAAGACTCGTGACAGCACCTTCTTTCGCTCTTCTGTAGGGGCGACGCATGCGTCGCCCGTGGTCGGGCGCCCGTCCCGGCCGGCATTGGCCGCCCCCGAATCCGGCGTAGGGGCGACGCATGCGTCGCCCGTGGTCGGGCGCCTGGGCCCGGCCGGCATTGGCCGCCCCTGTGTCCGGCGTAGGGGCGACGCATGCGTCGCCCGTGGTCAGGCGCCCGTCCCGGCCGGCATTGGCCGCCCCGGTAGCGTCGAGATCAGCGGTAGCGGAACCCGGTACACTACCGGCCAGACGGGCGACGCATGCGTCGCCCCTACCGGCCAGACGGGCGACGCATGCGTCGCCCCATGCCTATCAACTTAAGCGGCCGGGCGCAATTTCCCGGTCGTCTGG
>DATGEF010000868.1:0-8133 GCA_035310405.1 Chloroflexia bacterium
GGGCGAGCATCGGTGCCTATTATAGCACAGGGGCGCGAATAGCTTCAACGTCCGGTCGGCGCGGGCGAAAGAGCGCCGCCCCGGTTGGGACAACCGGGGCGGCGGTGGGGGGATCAGGCCGGCCTGGTCCCGCTAGGCTACGGGCAGATCAGGGGCCCGGTCGTCGAAAGCGGGTCGGTGCGCGATGCCGGGATCCCGCAGTTGGTGGTAGCGATCGTGACCTGCGTCGCGGCGCTCACGCCGGATTGCGCCGGGCACGTCGTGCTATAGACATAGTTGCCGTTGCCGTTATCCACAAGGATGCCGTTGCCGGCCCCCCCGTCAAGCATATATGTTACCGAGAGGCCGGTGAGCGGCTGGCCCAGCTGGTTGGTGACATGGTAGTACATGCTGATTTGATAGAGACCGCCCCCGGCCGCGATCTTCTGCGGCTGATGGACGATGGCGATCAGGGGCGCGCAGGGGAGCGGCGTCCCGGTGGCTGTCGGGGTCGGGGTGACGGTGGCGGTGCGGGTCGGCGTGCCCGTTGCCGTGGGCGGCGGTGGGGTGGCCGTGTTGGTCGCGGTGTTGGTCGCCGTGGGCGGGGTCCCGGTCAGGGTCGGGGTGGCGGTGCCGGCCGGGGAGGCAGTCGCCGTGTTGGTCGCCGTCGGCGGCGTTCCGGTCAGGGTCGGGGTGGCGGTGCCGGCCGGCGGGACCGTCGCGGTGCTGGTCGCCGTGGCGGTGCTGGCCGGCGGGGCCGTCGCGGTGCTGGTCGCCGTGGCGGGGCCCCCGGTCGCCGTGGCGGTGGGCGTGCCGGCGAGGACGCCGAAGCCGCCGAACTCTTTATAGAAGCCGGTTTGCGCGTTGACCTGGACGTAGATCGGGTTAAAGGCGGGCGTGTCGGCCGCGATATGGAAGATGATGGACGTGTTGGTCCAGGACTGGATCGTCGCGGTATAGGTGCCGGCGAGCACGACCGTGCCGGTGACCGTGCCGAACACATCGCCTTGCATGAGGATGGGCGTTTGCGTATCGCCCTGCATGACCAGGTTCGGCGAGTAGGAGAAGATGATCGGGCGGTCGCGCCGGTAGACCACGAACTGGTTCGGCGCACTCTGCGCGCTGCGATTGTCGGCCGTGGTGACCAGGACATAGGTCGGGTTTTGCACCGGGGTGGTCCGGCCGATGCGGAAGACGACCAGGGTCGGAGTCCAGTTGTCGACGGTGGCCGCGACATTATTGACCGCGACCGTGCCGGTGATCGGCCCGAAATACTGGCCGCTCATATTGATCTGCGTGTACGTATCATACTGTTCTACGCTGCTCGGCACGAAGCCGAAGATCACGGGCGGGGTGGCGGTGGCCGTCGCGGTGGCCGTCGCGGTGTTGGCCGGGGTCGGCGAGTTGACCGGGGTGGGGCTGTTGGCCGGGGTCGGCGAGTTGGCCGGGGTGGGGCTGGCCGCGATGGGCGTGGCGCTCGGCGGCAGCGGCGTCGCGGTGGCCGGGCCGGGCGTGCCGGTGGGCGGGGCGGGCGTGCCGCTCGGCGGGATGGGCGTGTTGGTGCCCGGCGGCGCGGTGGCGGTGGCCGGCGGGCGGGTCGGGGTCGCCGTCTGCTGCGAGGCATAAATGGCGATGTCGATGATTTTGGCGCCCTGGCCGCGGGTGGCGTTATTGTACTGGCGGAAGTAGGGCCGATTCTGGCTATCGCAGGGCTCGCCCACGCCGCCGCAGGCGTAGCCGCTGATCACGGCCAGTGAGTAGGCGGTTTCCACAAAGGTGTAGAAAGTGGTGCCGTGGGGCACATCGGCAAAGCTCGCGGTCGCCGGGTTGAGCAGGGTCCAGCCGCGGCCGATGCTGACCATTTTGGCCAGCTGGGCGCGGGTCACGTTGGTATTGGGCCGGAAGTAGGTGCCCGGGCAGGGCTCGCCCACCCCGCCGCAAGCGTAACCGCTGATGATGCCCCGGTTATAGGCCGTCTCGACGAAGTTGTAGAAGGCGGAGCCGGCCGGCACGTCGACGAAATGCGGCCCGCCCGTCGTGTTGATCGGCAGGCCAAAGCCGAGGACGAGGACTTTGGCCACCTGGCCGCGCGTGATCGTGTTGAACGGCCGGAACGTGCAATCGCTGTAGCCCGAGATCGCCCCGTGGAGGACCAGGTCCTTGACCCAGGTGTAGAACGTGGAGCCGGCGGGCACATCGCTGAAGGAGCCGGCGGCGCAGGGCGTCGGCGTGGCGGCCGGCGGCGGCGCACTGATCAGCGCGTAAGTATAATAGTTTTCGAAATGGCCCGGCAGGTTCGAGCTCAGGGCAATATGCGCCGCGGTGCCGGTGATACTGATATCGGGATAGCGGCTGTTGGCCAGGCCCCAGCCGGACGGGACGACGATCTGGGGCGTGGAGAAAGTCGTGCCGTGGCCGTGCATGTAATAGATCTGGGTATCGCCATGCGCCCGCCCGGTGTCGTCGTCATAGGCGATATGCGCATCACCGCCGGAGTCTACGCCCAGGGCGTACCCGTTCGTCTCCCCGGCATCGCGGAAGAGCTGCACGACATTCGGGCTCCAGCCGCCGGCCGGGGTCCATTCGCGATACTCCAGGTCGCGGCAGCCGCGGGCGCCGCAGACCCCGTTGCGCTGGCTCGGGTCTTCCTCGTCCCAGAGGGCACGCAGGCCGCCCACGGGGTCGCCGGTGAACACCGGAGTGTAGCTATAAGAATTGGGGTTCGCCGAGATGTCGGTGGGCGTAGTGTCCCACACGCCGTTGCGCTTCATCTCGACCAGGATGTCATTGGTCGTGCGGTCGAACCAGCCGACCACGAGGACCCCCTGGGTACTGACGCCCAGGGCGAAGTCGGACGCCGTCAGGCTGAACGGGCCCGGCACCTGTTCGTACGCCGACCAGGTGGCGCCCTGGTTGGTCGACGAGGAGATGCGGGGGGCGTAGGATACGGCGCCGTTCGCGTTTTTACCCCAGAGCGCGTAGAGCGTGTCGTTGGGGCCGATACCCAGGTCGGTGCGCTTATAGGGCGTGGCGTTATAGGTGAGCGACGGGGGAATCGGGCCAATGGTCCAGTTACCCCCGGGCGGGCGGACCCCATGGTAGAGCAACACGTTGCCGTCGGCGTTGTAGTGGAACCAGACGGCATGGAGCCGCCCGGCCGAGTCATGGCGCATGGTGAGGTTGCCGACAATATCCGGCGTATTGGGGTCGATGGCGCCGCTGGGGCCGAAGGGCCCGCCCAGGCTGGTATTCGAGGCCATATCGATTTCGGTTTGCGCGGTGGAGAGGCCGGGCCAGCCCACACTCGCCGCCCCACTTGGGTTGCTGGCGGCGATATTGGGCGCCGGGACGCTCACGCCGGCGTTCGAGACGTCGACCGGGTTCGTAAAGGCCGCGGTCACGGCGCCGGGCAACAGGGGTGAGGGGACGCTGGCCTGGGTAGCTGCGGGCACCAACGCGGGGCTGGTGATCGCGAGCAGCGCCACCAGCCAGGCGGCCCACGCAAAAAGGCGTTTCATTGGAATCGTCTCCTCCAGCTTAGCGAGTGGACGCGGCGCTCTGCACGCGGACGTTGTCGAAGTGGGTGCCACTATCGGCCCAGGCATACAACCCGACCTGCCCGTGGGTGAGGGTGCCATCGCTCACCGCAAAGAGCGGACTGGCGTTGACCCAGACCTGTTGGTGGCCGGCGCTGCTCTGTACGCGGATCTGCTGCCAGGCGGTGGGCGTGTACCCGGCGTAAGCGGCGGCCGGGGCCGCGGCCAGGACGGTCACGCGGTTCTGGTCCACGCGCTCCAGCAGCGCTTTGGGGGCGCTGTTGGGCAAGGCCGGCAGCAATTGCAGGCGGTAGAAGCTCTCACCCTGCACATCCCAGACCACCCCGGCCCCCTCGCCACTGGTCGCCAGGACGGCGGCCTCGAATACGATATCATGCCAGGTGGCCGGGCCCGTCAGGTAGTAGGCCTCGGCGTCGACGTTGTTGAGGTTGGTGTCGCCCGCCTGCTGGAGCGTCCCATCCCGAGTCAGCCAGAGGGCCGGGCTATCGGACGGGCGGAGGGGCGGGCTCTGCCAGGCCGTGGCGTCGGCGGTGCTGAAATCGCTGCTGAAGAGTACGGGCCCGCTCGCCGGAGGTAGGGCGGGGGCGAGGGGCAGCGGGCCGGAGGGGGCCGCCCCGCTGCCGGCGGGGGCCCAGCCCGGATTGGCCGCGACCACCGTGGCCGCCGCGACGATCACCGGCCCGGCCGCGCGAGGGGCCGTCGCCAGCGAGACGCTGACTGCGCCGCCGGCCGCCAGCAGCCCGGCGATTGCGAGGGTGCCAACTTGCCATGTTTTCATACGCTGCTCCTTTGGAGGATAGTCCGCGTTGCAGGATCCGGCCCGCGGCAGCCGGGCGCCCCATGGCTGGGTGGTTGGTGTAACGCTCCCGCGGTGGGAGGGGCAATATCCGCGCTGTCACTACGCGGACGGTAGGTCGATCCCGGATGGCCTGAATTCCCCCGCATCGCTGGGGTGGGATTCTTAGATCGAATTATAGCACCGGGCAAGCCGTTATGTCAATGTGGCTCGGGCGCCATTACCCGGCTACAAGCCCTGGACGCCCGCCACTTGTTCGACCAGCAGGCCGACCCCCAGCAGGGCGAGGACGATCCCGGAGGCCAATTCAGCCCGGCTCTCCAACCGCGCGCCGAGGCGCTGCCCGAGCGCCAGGCCCATGAAGGTGACCGCCAGGGCCTGGACCGCGATGTAGGCGAGGGCCGGCCCGATCGCCACGTGCAGCACCCCGAGGGAAAAGCCGACTGCCAGCTCATCCAGGCTGACGGAGAGGCCCATCCAGAGCAGCTGCCGGCCCGCGAAGGCCGGCGCGGCGGCCACCGCGGGCGCGTCGTCGTCGCTCAGTGCCTCGCGGATGGCCAGACCACCGATCACAATCAACATCAGGGCGGCGGCATAGGTGGCGATCGCCCCCAGCGTGCTGCTGAGCGTCTGCCCGACCAGCAGGCCCACCACGGGCATCAGCCCCTCGAACAGGGCAAAGGTGAGGCCCACCCGCAGCCAGCGCGCGCGGGGCAGCCCGGCGAGGCCCAGCCCCACCGCGACGGCCAGGGTATCGAGGCCCAAGGAGATAAACAAGATCGTCGTCGCCAGTGTCATCTGGCCTCCAATGGGCGATCTAAGCGCCGGGCGAGGAGGCGCCCGACCAAAATGAACCACAGTGGGAGCAACACGAAAGACGGAAAGAGGACGACAAACGGGGCGCCGGGCAGAAACGAGTACCCGCCCAGGTCGAGCGCCAGAAGCCACCCGACGCTGCGCGCGGCCCGGGGCGCGGGCCAGGACGCGACCGCGATCCAAAGCGCGGCCGCTACATGGCCGCCATACCGTAAGCCCAGAAAGATCGGCGGCGCCACCCCGTTGATGGCCATGATATCGGTTGCCATATCGATCACCAGCCAGCCCCAGCCGGCCGCCCGCGCCCACCCCGGGGCCGGGAGCGCCGCCACCACCGGGAACAAGAGCAGGTGGGGGAGGATCCCCAGTACCGCACTCAAGACATTCTGCTGCGGCAGCAGGTAAAACGAGGGAAAGCGGGCCAGGAACAGCCCGGCCACGGCGTACGCCAGATAGTCCACGCGCACGGGGGGAAAAGGACGTCTTTCCTCCACGAGAAGTTCCTCCTGGGCTACGAGACTCGATCCGGGCCGCTATAGCGGCCGACAGGCCGGAGCTTCCCGCTCCGGCCTGTCGGCCGCCTGCTAGATTGTGCGGGCGGCCGGGGCTACGGGGTGGTCGTCGCCGTCGGCGTGCTGGTGCTCGTCGCCGTCGGCGGGGTGCCGGTCACCGTGGGGGTGGCCGTGCCGAGCGCCGGCGGGGTGATCGTGATCGTCGGGATCACCACGGTGATTGTCACGGTCGGGATTATACTCGTGCTGGTGGGTACAGCTGTGATCGTCGGCGTCGGCGTGATCGTGCTCGTCGCGGTCGGCGTGGGCGTGATATCGGCCGAATAGAGGGCCAGGTCGATGATCTTGGCGCCCTGGCCGCGGGTCGCCGTGTTGTTCTGGCGGAAGTAGGGGCGGTTCTGGCTATCGCAGGGCTCGCCCGGCCCGCCGCAGTTGTAGCCGCCGAGAATGCCGTGCGCGTAGGCCGTCTCGATCACGCTGTAGAACGCGGTGCCCGGCAGCACGTCGGTGAAGCTGTTGCTCGCCGGGTTGAGCAAGGACCAGTGGCGGGCCAGCACGACCATCTTGGCGATCTGGCCGCGGGTGACGTTGGTATTCGGGCGGAAGTAAGGGCGGTTCTGGCTATCGCAGGGCTCGCCCGGCCCGCCGCAGGCATAGCCCGAGATGATGCCGTTCTGGAAGGCCGTCTCGATCACGCTATAGAAGGCCGAGTTCGCCGCCACGTCTTCAAAGTCGGGGTTGGGCGGCGCGATCAGCTGGTAGCCGTCGGCGAGCATGATCACCTTGGCGATCTGGGCGCGGGTGATGTTGTTGAAGGGCCGGAAGGTGCAATCGCCGTAGCCCGAGATCGCCCCGCGCACGGAAAGATCATGGACATACGGGTAGAAGATGCTGCCGAACGGCACATCGCTATAGCTGTTCGCCGCGCAGGGGGTTGACGTCGCGCCGGGCGTCGGCGTGTCTGTCGGCGGCGGCGGGCCGCCCGTGCTGGTGTAGGTGTAGTACTCCTCGAAGATACCGCTCACATTGCTGTTCATGGCAATATGGACAATGTTCGCGTTGACATCGGTATCCGGGTCGCGGGCGTTCCCCAGGCCATACTGAGGCACGACCCACACGGGCGCCGTAAAGGAGGTGCCCTGGCCCCGCATATAGTAAGTCGTTACGTCGCCGTGCGTGCGCCCGGTATCGTCGTCGAAGACGATATCGGCCACGCCCGAGGGCTCGACGGCGACACCGTAGCCGTTGGTCTCGCCGGGGTCGTCGACGAGCTCGACCAGGTTGAGCGTCCAGCCGCCGGCCGCGGTCCACTCGGTGTACCAGGGGTTACGGCAGCCGCGCGCGCCGCAGGCGCCGTTGGCGGTATTGGGATCTTCCTGGTCCCAGACCATGCGCAGGCCGCCGGTGAAATCGGCCGCCAGACGCGGCGAATAGGCCTGGCCGTAGACCCCCGGCGTGGAGTCGATGACCGATCCCCAGACGCCGTTGATTTTGGCCTGGGTCTGGATATGCTTGCTGGAGCGGTCGAACCAGGCGGCCATCACGGTCCCGTTGGTCGTGACCCCGAGCGCGAAGGCGGTCATCGTCGGATCGAGGGGCCCCGGCACCCGCTCCGGTTGCGACCAGGTGGTGCCGTCGTCGTCGGAGTAGACGATGTTGGCGCCCGCGAAATTGCGCGAGTAGAGGACCCAGACACGGTCGTTGGGCCCGATGGCCAGGTCCGGGATCTTATACGGGAGACTCGAGGGCGTGTAGCTGGAGTCGATCCGCGCAACATGCCAGGTGCCCGCCCCGTTGCCGGGGATCAGCACGCCGTGATAGATATAGGCTGACCCATCGCTATTACTGTGGAACCAGACGGCATGGATGCGCCCCTGGGAGTCATGCTTGACCACGACGTTGCCGGCATGGGCCGAATCGAAGTCCAGGTTCTTAGTCGGCCGGAAGGGGTTAAACAGGCCGATGTTGGACGCGGTATCAATCTGCGTGTTGTTGTTGATCGACCACATCAAGGTGGCCGAGCCGTCGGGGGCGCCGGCAATCCGCGAGGCACTGGTGGTCGATGCTTCGTTGGAGGCGTCGAGCGGGTTGGGGAAAGTCAGGGCGGCCGGGACGAGCGGCGGGGCACTGGCCGCTGTGGGGCGGGCGGGCGGCAGCAGCGCCAGCCCCAGCAGGACCAGGCCCAGGCCGACCAGGCCGGCGGGACGGGTGAACAGGCGATTCATCGAGGATCCTTTCCCTTACTGGCCGGCGCCCGCGCGCTGCACGCGCACAGGACCGAACTGGGTGCCACTATCGGCCCAGGCAAACAAGCCGACCTGGCCCGCGCTCAAGACGCTGTTGGCGACATCAAAGATCGGCTGGCCGTTGATCCAGACTTGCTGGCGGCCCGCGGTGCTCTGCACGCGCAGGGTTTGCCAGATATCCGGGTCATAGCCGGCATACGCCGCGGCCGGGGCGCTGGCGAGCACGG
>DATGEF010000869.1:0-7979 GCA_035310405.1 Chloroflexia bacterium
GTCGACGAGGGGCGCCTGGCCCAGGCGGTCACGGTCGCGCGCTTGAGCAATGATATCGACCAGTTTCCCAACGGCCTGGATACCGTGATCGGCGAGCGCGGGGTGACCCTCTCCGGTGGGCAGAAGCAGCGGGCCGCCATCGCCCGGGCGGTGATGCGCGACCCGGCCATCCTGATCCTCGACGATGCCCTGTCGAGCATCGACACGCAGACCCAGGCCGAGATTCTCGGCGGTCTACAGCAAGTGCTCGCCGGGCGCACCAGTATCCTGATCGCCCATCGGATCTCCACCGTCAAGGCGGCCGATCAGATCATCGTCGTCGAGGCGGGCCGCGTGCTGGAGCAGGGGCAGCACGCGGAACTGCTGGCGCGGGGCGGAGTCTATGCCCAAATGTATCGCCGGGAGCTGCTCAGTCAGGAGCTGGACGTCGAATAGGCAGGGAGCAGACACATGGCTGGACCGGGGGAAATCCACGAAGACGAGTTGTTGGGCAAGGCGTATGATCATCGGCTGATGCAGCGCTTGCTCAGCTATCTGCGGCCCTATCGCGCCCAGATGGTGGTGGCGTTGCTGCTGATTTTCGCCACGGGGGCCGTCGAGCTAGTGCCGCCGGCCCTCTTTATCCTGGCCATCGATCGCTATATTGTGCCGGGCGACCTCTCCGGGATGCCCCTGGTCCTGGCCTTGTACCTGGGGGTCCTGAGCCTGGCTTTCGTCTTCCGCTACGCCCAGAACTACCTGATGCAGAAAGTCGGCCAGGAGGTCATGTACGACCTGCGGCTGCTGATCTTTGCGCATCTCCAGCGTCAATCGCTCTCGTATTATGATCGCAACCCCGTCGGCCGCATGATGAGCCGCTTGACCAGCGATGTGGATGCCCTGAACGAGTTGCTCAGCTCCGGGGTGGTGGCGATCGCCGGCGATCTGATTTCGCTGCTGGGCATTGCCGTCGTCATGTTATGGTTCAACTGGCGCCTGGCCCTGGTGGCCCTCGCCGTCCTGCCGGTGATCTACCTGGTCAGCCAGTGGTTCCAGAGTTGGATGCGGCGCACCTACCGCGACCAGCGGATCCGGCTGGCCCGGGTCAATGCTTTCTTGCAGGAAAATCTGTCCGGGATGCTCGTCCTGCAACTCTTTAACCGCGAAGCCCGCCAGGCCACCGCGTTCGATAAGCTCAACCGGCACTACCTGGACGCGAACCTCGAAGCCACCAAGGCCTTCGCCTTGTTCTTCCCGATCATCAACCTCTGCTATGCGCTCTCGCTCGCCCTGCTGCTCTGGTATGGGGCCGGGGCGGTGCTCTCCAGTGTTGTGACTCTCGGGGTGCTGGTCGCCTTCTTCCAATATACCGAGCGGGCTTTCCAGCCCATCCGCGACCTGGCTGAGAAGTACAATATTATGCAGGCCGCGATGGCCGCCGCCGAGCGGATCTTCATCTTGCTGGACGAGCGTGTGGCGATCAACGACCCCGAGCACCCTGTGACGCTGGCCCAGGTTTGCGGCGATATCGCGTTCCGCCACGTCCATTTCGCCTATAACCCGGGCGAGCCGGTGCTCAAGGATGTGAGCTTCCAGATCCCCGCCGGCACGAGTGTCGCGATCGTCGGCGCGACCGGCGCGGGCAAGACCAGCATCATCAGCCTGATGAGCCGGTTCTATGACGTGCAACAGGGCCAGATCTTGATCGACGGCGTCGACGTGCGCGCCGTGCCCCAGCAGCAGCTGCGGCGCCATATCGGCGTCGTGCTCCAGGACCCGGTCCTGTTCTCCGGCACCATTGCCGGCAATATCCGGCTCTTAGATGCGGCGATTACCGATGCGCAAGTGCGCCATGCCGCCCAGTTCGTCAACGCGGCGACCTTTATCGACCGCTTCCCGGACGGGTATGCCCACGAAGTGAAGGAGCGCGGCACCAACCTCTCGGTCGGCCAGCGGCAGCTGGTGGCCTTTGCCCGGGCGATCGCCTTTAATCCGGAAGTGCTCCTGGTCCTCGACGAGGCGACGTCCAGCGTCGACACCGAAACCGAAGCGCTGATCCAGGATGCCCTGGAAAAGCTGATGCGCGGGCGCACGAGTATTATTATTGCCCACCGGCTCTCGACGATCCGCCACGTCGACCGCATTATTGTGCTGCATAAGGGGCAGGTGGTCGAAGAGGGTACGCACGACGAGCTCATCGCGCGGGGCAGCTACTACTATCGCCTCTACGAGCTCCAGTACCAGGAGCAGGAGGCGCGGGAAGGCCGCGTCGCCGCCGAGCGCCAGCGCCTCCAGCAGCAGGCGAAAGCGACCTATGGCTAAGCCGATCCGGCCCCCCAGCCTGCTCACTGCGTCCCGGGTCGCCATCAGGCGACCCGGTTCCTATGTGCGGGAGAGCTGGCACTATTCCTGCTGAAGGGCTGGCGGGCCGCTGCCCACATAGCGGGCGCCAGACCACGCAGGAGGGACGCTTGATGGCCAACGCGACGTTGCTGCATATCGGCACGCGCCAGGGTCTGGTCGTCGCCAGTAAGCCCGGGACGAGCCCCGAGTGGCATATCACCCGGCGCACGCTCGACGATCAGGCGATCACGGCCGTGGTGCTGGGCGCGGCCCTGCCCCTGCGGCTGCTGGCTGCGGTACCGGCGGTCGGCCTCTTCCATAGCGGCAACAATGGGCGCGATTGGCTGCTCTCGCTGCCCCGCGACGTGGCGCTACTGGTCGCCGACCCGCGCCAGCCCGATCGGATCTATGCCGCGCTGGGGCCCGCCACGGACGCGGTCGCCGCCGACGACACGGGGCCGGCCGGACCGATCATGGGCACCGTCGACGGCGGGCTGAGCTGGCAGCCGCTCGCCCCCCTGCCCGCCGCCGCCGCCCGCGTGCTGAGCCTGGCACTGACGGCGGAGGGCGATGGGCGGATCTGGGTGGGACTCGACGCGGGCGGCATCCTCTACAGCGCCGATGGCACGCGCTGGCAAGGACTCGGGCTGGGACTCGCTCCCGCGATCCCGGTGCGGGCGCTGGTCGCCGCGGGCCCGGATCCGAGCGACCTGTTCGCCGCGACGCCGGCCGGGATCTACCGCTTGGCGGCCGGGCAGCGGGCGGATGATGGCGCGTGGAAGGGCACGAGCCTGGCCTGGCGCCTGGTCGGGGCCGATACCCCGCCGGACATCGTCCAGCTCTTGCCGATCGGCCGGCCGCCCGCGCCCGCCGCGGCGGCGCCCGCCATCCTGGCCGTCGATCAAGATGGCGGGCTCTGGCGGGGGGCGGGCGTGGGGCAGGAGTGGAGTTGGCAGGCTCTGTGGCCGGCCGGCGCGCAGGCGGCGGGGCCTGTCCAGGCCACCGCCCTGGCCGGCCACCCGCATTATCCCGATCGCGCGTACGCCGCCACCCGCGCCGGCCGCATCTACGAGACCCGCGACCGCGGCACCAGCTGGGAGGACATCCACCTCGCGCCGGGCGAGGTGCTCAGCCTCGCGGTCCAGGTGATCAAATAGCTTGCAATTTTAGAAACCGGCTGGTATACTAGCGCCGCCGGCCGTGCCAATTGTATCCCGCCGGTAGACGCGCGGCCGCCGGCGCTGCTGGCCCAGTAATATTAATACAATGTTAATCCGTCTGGCCGCCGATTTTGGGGTATCTTGCCTACGCACGTAGGTGACCTTCGCGTATAATGGGGGCAAGATCCGGGGACAGATGCAGGGTGCAGTCAGCGCCCATCGGCAACACCACGCGACAACCGGCCGGTGTGTAGAGGGTGTCAGGGGGGGCCCAACGATGATTCTCGGTGAAAAACTTGAGTTGCTGGCCGTGCTCGGCTCGATCCTGCTCTCGTTGGGGCTCTTGGTGATCATCGATCGCCTGGGGACCCTGCGGCGCGGCGATCTCGAAGACGACGAGGAGGAGATCTAATGGCGCGTATTACTAGCCCGGGCGGTATGCGCGGCCGCTTGCTGCGGGCCCGGGCGGGCACACAGGATGTTTGGCGCGATGTGATCGGCTCGATTGTACGCAACGGCTGGCCGAGCTCGGTCCGCGGCCGCTCGCTGGCGATCATGAACAGCGTCTTCCTCCACTTGCACCCCATCCGCACCCGGCCCGATGCCATTAGAATGACCTATACCTTCGGCCTGGGCGGCATTTCCTTCTTCCTCTTCCTGCTGCTCACGCTGACCGGTGTGCTGCTGATGTTTTATTACATCCCGTCGTCCACCAACGGGCTGGCCTATCAGACGATCAAGGATATCCAGGAGCGCCAGCCGTTCGGCTACCTGTTGCGGAATATGCACCGCTGGGGCGCCCACGGGATGGTCATCACCGTCTTCCTGCATATGTGCCGGGTCTTCTACACGGGCTCCTTCCGCGCGCCGCGGCAGTTCAACTGGGTGGTCGGCGTGGTGCTCCTCGTGCTCACCTTCCTGCTGAGCTTCACCGGCTATCTGCTGCCCTGGGACCAGCTGGCGATCTGGGCCATCACCGTGGGCACCAATATGATCGGCTCCACCCCGCCCCCGGTCCTCGGCGACTTCATCCACTTCTTGCTGGTGGGCGACTTCACCGTCTCCCAGAACGCGTTAATCCGTTTCTATACCTTGCATGTGATCGGCCTGCCCTTGCTGCTGACGATCTTCCTGGCGGTGCATTTCTGGCGCATCCGCAAGGATGGGTTCTCGCGCGGCCTGACGTTCACCAGCCGGATCAGCGATAGCGGCGATGCCAACCTGTCGGCGGGCGCCCGCGCCGCGGGCCGCAGCCGGGAATAATCAGCGTTTATTTTAGGTCAAGGGTACGTCAAGGGTACGTCAAGGGTAAGTAAAGGAGCCCGGATATGGCTACCGAAACGCGTCCGGTCGGGGGTGTCCCGCTCAAAGAACGCAACGTCGCCGAGCAAAAAGGCGCCCCGGTGCTGACGTCGTCGGCCCGCAGCCGGCCGGTGAGCCCGGCGGCGGTCGAGGCGGATACCGTCCAGGTCTGGCCCCACCTCGTCGTCATCGAGTTTTTGGCGGCGATGATCTTCACGATCATGCTGGTCTTGCTCGGCACCCTGGTCAACTCGCCCCTGGAAGGCCTGGCCGACGCCGATAAGACGCCCAACCCCTCGAAGGCGCCCTGGTACTTCCTGAATCTCCAGGAGCTCCTGCTGCATATGAACTCGGCGCTTGCCGGCGTCATCGTGCCGACGGTCGCCCTGATCGCCCTCGCCGCCATCCCCTATATCGACCGCGGGAGCACCGGCCTGGGCGTCTGGTTCTACAACAAACGTGGGCCCCTCGTCGGCGCCTTCTCGGCGGTCTACACCACCGTGATCCTCTGCGTCCTGATCTTTCTCGATCAGCCGACTAAGGTGGTGGCGTTTAAGGATACCTTCTCCAGCTGGTTGAAGGGCAAGCCCGACGTCGCGACGGAAGGGCCCCTCCACTGGCTGACGCAGTTATTGGCCAGTTGGCCCTTCGGCGACGAGCCGACGGCCCGCGGCGTCCTAGTGGAAGCCATTATGGGCTGGACGTTCCCGACCGTCGTGATGTTGACGTTCATTGTCTTGCTCGTGGTGATCTTGAAGCGGATGTTCCGTAACCCGCCGTTGAACACCAGTGAGATCGTCATTGGCCTGTTCAGCGGCTTCGTCGCCACCTATATCCTGCTGACCTTTGTCGGCACGTTCATGCGCGGGCCGGGGATGCAGTTGTTTCCGCCCTGGGATGTGCCCCCCACCGACTATGGCCAGATCATCCTGCACATGTTGGGCCTGGTCTAGCCGGCCGGCCGGATGCGGGTAAGGTGCGGGTAAGGAGGAAAGGAACGCATGGCACAACAGCTACGGAGCGAGCGGACGCTCACCCCCCGGGTCCACACCCGGCCCGGGCCCGAAGACACCCAGGGCGGGCTCGTCGAGGGCGCCAGCCGGCGCGACTTCCTGCGGCTGACGATGCTCGGCTCGCTCGGCCTGATGGCTCTGGGCGGGCTAGGCGCCTTCATCGCCTTTTTTGTGCCCCAGAAGGTCGGCACCTTCGGCAGCAAAGTCAAGGCCCTCACGATCGACGACATCAAAGACGGCGACGTCGTCCGCTACCAGCCGGGGAAGTTCTGGCTCTCGCGCTATAAAGAGCCGGCGCTCGGCAACAAGAGCGTACTGATCGCCCTCTTCTGGAAATGCAAGCACCTGGGCTGCACGGTGCCCTGGAAGCCCGACGAATCGTTCCAGGGCAACGAGGGGATCTTCCATTGCCCGTGCCACGGCTCGATCTATCTGCGCAACGGCCAGAACGTGGCCGGCCCGGCGCCCGCGCCCCTCGATTTCATGGCCATCACCCTCGACGGGCGCAATATCACCGTCGACAGCGGCAAGCGGACGACCCGGGTGCAGTACGACCCGAAGCAGGCGACGGTGATTGGCTAGAGCGGGCCGAGGAGGGCCGCGGCCCGGGGCGGTCGACACTCGTGGCGCACCGGGGGCGGTCGCCAGCCGGCGGGAGTTCTTGCGCTGGACCCTACTCGGCCTGATCGGTGCGCTGGGGCTGGGCGGCATCAGCACCCTGCTCTTCCAGTTGGGGCCCTGGCAGACGGGGACCGTCGGCGGCGCGCTCGCGTTGGGGCCATGGCAGACCGGAACCTTCGGCGGCACGATCGCGGCCGGCACGGTCGACGAGATCAAGGATGGCGATGTCATCCGCTACCCGCAGGGCAAGTTCTGGCTGGCGCGCTATAAAGAGCCGGCGCTGGGTAACCGGAGCGTGCTGCTGGCGCTCTATTGGAAGTGTGCGCACCTGGGCTGTACGGTGCCCTGGAAGCCCGACGAATCGTTCCAGGGCCACCAGGGGATCTTCCATTGCCCGTGCCACGGCTCGATCTATACCCGGACCGGTCAGAATCTCGCCGGCCCGGCGGGCCGGCCGCTCGACATTATCGCGATCCGGCTGGCCGGCGGGCAGATCGCCGTCGATACCGGCAAGATCACGCAACGGGTGCAGTATGACCCGGCCCAGGCCACGCCGATCGGCTGATCGGGGCGCCGTTGCGGGCCGTTGGCGGCCGTTTTTGGTGAAGAGGGGAGACAACCATGCGCGATAAAGTAATCCTCGGGACGACCCTGACGGTCGTGTTGTTGTTAACCCTGCTGGTCTATGCCGCCGTCGACTTTCAGCGCACCCCGATCGCCCAGGCCAGTGCCCGCGACGAAGCGATTACCGCCGGGAAGAAGGTCTTTGCCGTGTACTGTGTGCAGTGTCACGGGCCCAAAGGCGAGGGCTGCATCGGCCCCGCCCTCAACCGGGTGACCTGGCGCGCGGAGATCGACGGCGTCGCCAACCCGGCCTTCGACCCGGACTCGCATGACCTCATCTACAAGACGGTTGAGCGCGGCCGCGCCTCCAACCAGCCCGACGAGCAGATGCCGGCCTGGTCGACGACCGAGGGGGGCTCGCTGAACAACCAGGACATCGAGCACCTGATTACCTTTATCCAGTACGGCAACTGGGACCAGGTGTTGGAGAATGCTGCGTCCGCTGTTGGCCAGGATAAAGATCTGCCGGATTACAGCGCCAAGGGCTTCAACAACGGCCAGAACGACCCGGCCAAGCTGGCCCAGGTCAAGTCGACAATGCTGGCCAAGGGCTGCCTCAACTGCCATACGGTGGGCGCCGTCGGCGGCAAGATCGGCGCCGACCTGACCGACGTCGGCTCGCGCCGCACCGCCGATTGGCTGCGCCGCTGGATCAAGGATCCGAGCCAGATGCCGGCGGCCGAGCGCGGGCCGAACCTCTGGATCGCGGTGCCCAAGCCGAGCCTGGATACGCCCGGCCCCAACTCGGCGCCCACCGCGACGCCCCAGGCATTTCCGATGAATGCGACCTTTATGCCGACGATCAAGATGACCGACGACGAGCTTAGCTTGCTCGTCGACTATCTCTCGCATGCCAAGACGGGTAAGTAGGAAAGGCCAGGATGTACGAGAGCTCGTCCCAGTCTTCTGGTCCCCCCGCCGTCCCGGCGGATGGCCC
>DATGEF010000870.1:0-3455 GCA_035310405.1 Chloroflexia bacterium
AGCGTCGAGGGCAGAGCCCTCTCCCACAGCCGCTTCAGCGTGAGTCAAGGCCCATCACCTAGGCCCCGTTGCCTACACGATTTGTCCGCCCCTCCTCGCGCCGGGAAGGGGCGGAGACGGCGGGCCGGCCCGGCCGGCTCCGTGGGGACCGGGCGGAGGGCCGACTTGAGCAGGCCGCACTCCCACTGCTCCCCTCCCCGCGCCGGGGAGGGGCGCGGGGAGAGGTCTGTTACCCCCTGCGGATTAGCCGCCCCGCCGCGATCTAAAAACCTGACGCGCCCCGGGCCTCAGGGCAGCAAGCTCTTCGCGCGCGCCACGTCGACGCCGAGCAGACCCAGCAGCACCGCGCTCGGCGTGCCGGCATATTCCGGGTGGTATTCAAAGCGATTGCGCTCGAAGTACTGGACGGTATAGCCGTTCTCCGCGATCTCTTCGGAGATCGGATAGCCGAAGATCGCCAGGCCGCCGTGGCTCTGCCAGTAGGCCAGGAACGCGCCGCCGAGCAGGTGGCCGGTCTGCGGGAAGTAGACATGGGCCGCGTCCCCCCCCGGCGTGGGGGCGGGGGCGAAGCTGCGGTTCACCGTCACGTCCCGGCCGAGCAGGCCCAACAGCACCGCGCTCGGCGTGCCGGCATATTCGGGATGATACTCGAAGCGATTGCGCTGGAAGTATTGCACCCGGTACATCTTGCCGTCGGTCGCCGACGTCTCCATGAACTCCTCGGAGATCGGGTAACCGAAGACCGGCAGCCCGCCATGCTGCTGCCAGTAGTCCAGGAAGGCGCCGCGCAGCGTGTGCTGGACCGGGGCGAAATAGACCACGCCGCTGCGGGCCGGATCACTCACCGGGGCGAAAGCCGTCCCCGGATCGGCGAGCGGCGCCTCCACCGGCGGGCTGCGGTCGACGCCGATCTGGAAGTTGATCACCCGGATGGTCCCCGGCACGCCGTCCAGCTCCAGCGAGACGGGCGGCGGCACGGGGATGCCGTTGCGGGCGTTGAGGCCCACCGTATACGTCCCGGCGGGCAGATTATCAAAGTGGTAGAACCCGCTGAGGTCGGTCGCGCCGTAGTGCCAATCGCGCACGCCGTTGCCGATCTGCAGGTAGATCTGGACCGCGTCCAGCGGGATGCCGCTGATTGTGCCCTCGATGCGCGCGCCCGTCACCGGGCCCGGCGTTTCGGCGGGCGGCCCGGGCTGGGTCACACTGTCGATGCCCAGGGGCGTCGTGGCCAGCCGGTTGCTCTGGGCGCCGAGCGCCAGCAGCGTCGCCGTGCCGGGCCCGAGCTCGCCGGGCACCGCGACGGCCAGGCTAAACGTGCCGTCCCCTTTCGTCATCGCCGTGCCCAGCTCATGGTTGCGGCCCTCCGGCCCGGTCATCCGCAGGCCGATGGCCTCGCCGGGGGCATAGCCGTAGCCGGTCAACACCACCGAGGCGCCCGGCTGGGCATGGACCGGGCTCACCGCCAGGATCGCGCTCGCCGGCGGCACCGTCGGCGGCACCGCCGTGGGCAGGATCGCGGTCGGGGGCAGCGCCGTCGGCGGGGGCGGGGCCGCCGTCGGCGTGCGTGGCGCGACGGTCGGCGGCGCGGGCGTCGGCGGGCGCGGCGTGGGCGTCGGATGGACGCCGAGCGCCAGCTGGAGCGACCGCCCGACGTTCAGACGGCCGGCGCCATAGTGGGGGTCCCACCCGGGCGGGCCCAGATCGTCGGACCCCTCTTCGAGCAGCTGCTGCACGCCCACGGGGCTGAGATCGGGACGCACCGACAGCAGCAACGCGGCCGCCCCGGCCACTAGCGGCGCCGACGACGAGGTGCCGCTGGCCCAGTCATAGCCGAGCCGGTCGGGACTCCAGCCGGTGCTGATCATGTCGGTGCCGGGCGCCGCCAGGTCGACAAACGAGCCGTAGGACGAGAAGGCGGCACTCCGGTCTTGCTCGTCCGTGGCGCTCACGGCGATCACGCCGTCGTAGCCCGCCGGGTAGCGGGGCCGGCCGTCCGGCGTGTTGCCGGCCGAGGCCACCACCACCACGCCATGGCTGTGGGCATAATAGACGGCTTCTTCCATCGAGCCGGTGGGATAATCGATACCCGCGCTGATATTGAGTATTTTTGCGCCATGGTCGACGGCGTAATGGATGCCCTGCGAGAAGTCGCCGATGTTCCCGCCGCCGTCGCGGTCCAGGATCTTCACCGGCATCAGCCGCACGCCCCAGGCCACGCCGGCCACGCCGAGGCCGTTATTGCCGATCGCGCCGACCAGGCCGGCCGTATACGTGCCGTGGCCGTTGTCGTCGGCGGTGTTCGGCGTGTCGCTCACGAAGTTATAGCCCGGCACCAGCTTGCCCGCCAGGTCCGGGTGGTTGGCGGCGATCCCCGTGTCGATCATGGCGACGACGACGCTGTCGCGCCCGGTGGTCACGTCCCAGGCGGCCGGGGCGTTGATCTGGGCGAGATACCACTGCTTAGAATAGAAGGGGTCGTTGGGCACCCAGGCGCTGTGCAGCCGGTAATCGGGCTCGGCATAGGCGACGCCCGGGGTGCCCGCCAGCGCGGCGGCGGCCGCGGCGGCGTCAAACGCGGGGGCACTGCTGTAGAGCCGGTAGATCCCGCTCGCCGAGTCCAGCACCGCGGCCTGGTCCAGGTGCCAGGCGGCCAGCGCCTCCCGCAGCCCGGGGTCGGCGCCGGCGATCGGGCCGGCGCCCCGGGCCGGCCCCTGGAGCCGGTGGCCGGGAGCCAGTTGGACGACCAGGCGGCCCGGCGTCCAGTCGGCCGCGGTCGGGCGCCGGGCCGCCAGCTGCGGTTTCGGCGCTGGGCGATGGCGGGCGGGCGGAGGTGGCGCCGCGGCCCGCACCGGGGGCCCGATCGGGCTCAGACCGGCGAGGCACAGGGCCAGGACCACGAGTAGCAGCAACGATCGGCTGTGCGCCGAGGAAATGAGTTTCGCCATAGGAACGCTCCGCATCGGGATGAACGGCGGCCGCCCGGCCAACACCCGCGCCGCCGCCGACGATTTGTCACTATTATACCAGCTTACGCCAATACCGGCGCCCTATACCGGCCCCAGGTCACTATACACAACGGAGGAACGCCGGCCAGGGTGCAAGAATCGGGTGCCATTTGCGGGCCCGCCGCGGCGGGCGTCAGGTTTTTGCACGGGCGACCGGGGACTCTCCTAACCCCCCTGCCCCCCTTCCCGCGTTCGGGAAGGGGGGTGCTGGGCCCCCTACCTGAGACCGCGACGCCGGCGCCCCTTCCCGCGCACGGGAAGGGGGTGGGGGTTAGGAATGCGCCCGCGCCACCATCTGGCCGGCCGCCGCCTGGGCAAGAATCGGGTGCCATTTGCGGGCCCGCAAGGATGGGCGTCAGGTTTTTGCACGGGCGACCGGGGACTCTCCCAACCCCCCTGCCCCCCTTCCCGCGTTCGGGAAGGGGGGTGCTGGGCCCCCTACCTGAG
>DATGEF010000871.1:0-3146 GCA_035310405.1 Chloroflexia bacterium
CGTACGTCCAGCTCCAGTTGTCGCCGGTGAGCATCGGGCTATCGCTGGTCAGCCGGTTGCGCGGGTCGTAGCTATAGGTGTGGGGCGCACCCTCGCTGCCCAGCAGGGCCAGCGGGTCGCGCGTGTAGCTCAACGCCAGGAAGGGCGCGTTGGTGCCCAAGGTATCGGTAATAGCCGTGACGCTGTCACGGGCGTCGTAGGCCAGCGTGGCCGTGATGCCGTTGGGATAGCGCTCCGTCGTCAGGTTACTGTCGGCGTCGTAGCTGAAGCTGGTCTGGTGGCTCAACCAGTCGCTCACCCCCGTCAGGCGGTTGGCCGCGTCGTAGGTGTGGGTGACCACGCCGGCGTTGAGCACCGTCGGGTAGGTCAATTACTTAAGCCCATCAGGAGGGGTGATTCCATCGGCCCCATCTCGTTCATGCCGCGATCCACCGCCTGGCACATTGCGCCCTCAACGCTCGCGTCCGATCGCCAGGACACCACAATGTGTTCAGAGATAAATATTAGCGAAAACACTAAAGAATTTGTCATTCTGAGCCCTTCGCTGCGCTCAAGAGCCTGCCCTGAGCGTAGCGAAGGGGTAAACTCCGCGAAGAATCCGCTGGGGCGCGAACCCGCGGCCCCAACGGGGCGACCATGTACGGGCGGCGGGGGGTGTCAGGCCCGCGGCCCGCCGACCCCGATCCGATCCGTGGGGCAACGGATTCTTCGCTGCGCTCAGAATGACAAATCTTAGATTTCTTGCTAATAAGACACACTATTCCGGTATTAGGCATGGTTCAAATCGTGCCTGGCCCAGCTTGACAGTTTACCAGAGTTACGGGTCGTTTCTAGCCTTAATCCAGCAGCCAAACTGTCAAGCTCATTTGAACCATGCCTTAATGGGTCTCCATGAGCCCGCCCCGCTAGCCACTGCCCATTGTAATCCGGCCCCCCAATGTAGGCCACCGTACATCCGGCCGCCAGCTAGATCCGTATGATATGATTGAGAAAAGACCGAATCGGGGGAGGATGGGCGGGACCATGTCCGACTCAGACACCGGGGCGGCGGCCCGCGAATCGCCGGAGCTGACCGCGCGCCTGGCCGCGATCCTCGAAGCCACCAGCGACCTGGTGGGCATCGCCGCCCCGGACGGCCGGCTCCTGTATGTGAATCCCGGCGGCCGCGCCTTGGTGGGCCGGCCGGCCCCCGCCGATCTGGACGCGCCCGATAGCCTGGCCTTCTATCCGCCCTGGGTGCAGACCCTGCTCCTCGCGGAGGCCGTGCCCACCGCCCTGCAGACCGGCCGCTGGAGCGGCGAGACCGCCCTGCTGGCCGCCGACGGGCAGGAGATCCCCGTCTCGCAGGTCATCCTGGCGCACCGCGCCGCCGACGGCAGCGTCGCCTATCTGTCGACCATCTGCCGCGATCTCCGGGAGCACAAGCGCCTGGAAGCCGCCCAGCAGGAGAGCGAGGCGCGCTTCCAGAGTGCCTTCGTCGACGCCGCGGTCGGCATGGCCCTCGTCGGCCCGCATGGGCACCTCCTGCAGGTCAACCCGGCGTTCTGCGCCCTGCTCGGCGCCCGCGAAGTGGACCTGATCGGCGTCGACGGCCAGGGGCTGATGGACCCCGCGGACCTGGCCGCCCAGATGCCATCCCTGCTGCAGATGGCCAGTGGCGCCGCGACCATGCTGCAGTTTGAGGCCCGGTTTTATCGCCCCGACGGCACGATGCTCTACGCGCTGGAGAGCCTGTCCGTCGTGCGCACGCCCGACCGGCGCACGCACTACTACATCATGCAGCTACAGGATATCAGCGCGCGCAAAGCGGCCGAGGTGGCCCTGGTCGCCGCCAAAGAAGCCGCCGACGCCGCGAACGCCGCCAAGAGCACATTCCTGGCGACCATGAGCCATGAGCTGCGCACCCCGCTGAACGGCGTGATCGGCTACAGCGACCTGCTCCTCTACCAGGTGCGGGCTCAGGGCCTGACCGAGCTGGCGGCCGACCTCGAAAAGATCCGCGCCGCCGGCCACCAGCTCCTGGGGCTGATCAACGATGTGCTCGACCTGTCCAAGATCGAAGCGGGCAAGATGACCGTGAGCCGCGAGCCGGTGAATCTGCCGACCCTGTTCGCCGACGTGGCCACGACGATCGCGCCGGCCATGGCCAAGAACCAGAATACCCTGGTGGTCGAGCCGGCCCCCGATCTGACACTGCTGGTAACCGATGAGATGAAAGTCCGCCAGATCGTGCTCAACCTGCTCAGCAACGCCGCCAAGTTCACGACCGGCGGCACGGTTACGCTGACCAGCGGCCGGGCCGCCGGGGCGCCGGCCACGGTGGAGATCCGGGTGCAGGACACCGGCATCGGCCTGACGCCGCCCCAACTGGCCGGCCTCTTCCAGGAATTCCAGCAGGGCGACACGTCAACGACGCGCAAGTATGGCGGCACGGGGCTGGGCCTGGCCCTCAGCCGCCGCCTGGCCCGCTTGCTGGGCGGCGACATTACCGTGACCAGCACCCCGGGCGCGGGCGCCACCTTCACCCTCAGCCTGCCGGCCGGGGCGCCGCGCGTGCCGGCCGGCGCCCCGGCCCCCGCCGCCGATTGGGGATCGGGCCCGCCGCTCGCCGGCCCGGCCGCCGGCCCGGGCACCGTCCTGGTGATCGACGACGATCCGACCACCCGCGATTTGCTGACCCGCTACCTGGCCCAGGCCGGCATCCCGGTCGTCAGCGCCGAGGATGGCGCGGTGGGCTTGCTGCTGGCCCGCAGCTTGCGGCCGGCGGTCATCATCCTCGACGTACTCCTGCCGCACCTGGATGGCTGGGCCGTGTTGGGCGCGCTGAAAGCCGACCCGGATCTGGCCGCCATCCCGGTGGTGCTCACGACCATCCTGGATCAGCCGGAGCGCGGGCTGGCCCTGGGCGCGGCCGAGTACCTGACCAAGCCGATCGACCGCACCCGCCTGCTCGCCGTGGTGGCGCGCTATGAGCCCCCCCCGGGCGCGGTGCCGGCGCCGGCCGCCGGGCGCGTCCTGATCGTCGAGGACGATCCGCCCACCCGGGAGCTGTTGCGGCGCACCCTGGCGGAGGCGGGCTGGACCGTGGCCGAGGCGGCCGACGGCGCGATCGCCCTGGCTGCCGTGGCCGCCGCGCCACCCGACCT
>DATGEF010000872.1:0-15799 GCA_035310405.1 Chloroflexia bacterium
GATAAGAACGAGGTCCGTGGTTCGAGCCCACGCTCGCCCACCCGAACATGAAGCCCTGGTTTGGCTAAACCAGGGCTTTTTCGTGTCTCTGGCCCAACACCCTCGTCGACACCTTACTCGCCCACGGCGCTCGCCCACGGCTATCCCCCCGGCCCCATTGTCGTCGCTTTTGCTCTGCCCACGCGCCCCACCTCCGCCCCGATGTGCAACCGGTGGCCGGCTGGTCCGTTGCATTACCAGCTATCTTACTATCAATTCATCAATCCCGTTAAGGAGGACATGCCACATGGCGCGCAATAAGTGGGCACGGGTGGGCGCCGGCGGGTTGAGCCTGGCCGCTATCCTGATTTGGACCCTATGCACCTGGAGCCGGCCGGTCGCGGCTGGCCCCAATCTCTGGACGCCGGTAGGACCCCGCGCCCTGGTGAGCATCACGGCGCGCGATAGCGCCGGCGCCGTCTACGTCGTCTCAACCGCCACCGGCACCGGCGCCGATACCCACATCTACAAGTCGCCCGACGGCGGGCAGACCTGGGCCGCGGCCGGCGATTACGCCGCCGGGCTCGGCCTGGCCCTCGGCGCGCCGACCCGCCTGGCCGTGTCGGGCGATGGCGCGGTCCTGCTGTTGCTCGTCGGTAATCGCCACAGCGAGCAGGACTACAATAATCAGGCGTTGCTCAAGAGCACCAACGGCGGCGCTACCTGGGCGCTCGTGCTGGCCTCCTTCGCCCCCGCCCCGCTCGACGGCGTGCTCGCGGATCTGGTGCTCGACCCGCGCGACCCCACGCGCCTCTACACCAACGGGCACGGCGGCTTCTACCGCTCGACCGACGGCGGCACTACCTGGCAGCTCATGCCCGGGGCCGATCCCCTGTCACCGTACAGCTCAGCCCCGGACTTTGATGGCCGCCTGGTCGTGGACCCTGCCGATCCGGCGCACCTGCTGGCCGCCGGCCAGGGCGATACAGGGCCCTTCGTGCGCCACAGCCACGATTACGGCGCGACCTGGCAGGCCGCCCCCGCCCAGGCCGACCTGCCCTTTGTGCGCGGCAGCGCCACGGCCGATGGCGCCCTAGCGTTCTGGCCCCGGCCGGGCGGCCCGAGTTACGCTCTGGCTGTGGCGACCCCCCTGCGCGAGCCCGGCAACCGCGCGCTCTATCTGAGCCAGGACGGCGGCGACACCTGGCAACGGGTCCTCACCGCGGCCGGCGTCGAGTACACCCCCACCCGCGTACTCGGCCTCGATACGGCGCCGGGGCGGGCCTACCTCCTGGTGCGCACTCTGGCGACCCTTGACCCGGCCACCGCCGCGCCGGTCCTGAGCCGCGAGACCCTCTATACCTCGTCCGACGGCCCGACCTGGACGGTGGTCGGCGGCCGGCAGAGCCGCTTCCAGGAGATCGCCCTGGGCCCGCAGAACTTGCGCGTCAGCCAGGCGGACCCCCGCCGCGTATTCGGCGCCGACGGCCTGTTCAGTGCTGATGGCGGCCAGACCTGGACCGGCCCGGACCCCGCCTTGCCGGCTTTGGGCCTGGGAGTGAGCGATTTCGCCGTCGGGCCAGAGGGCTGGCTGGTCGCCAGCGGCCTGCACGTCTACCACAGCGCCGACGCGGGCCGCACCTGGCAGGGCCTCTATACCGCCGCCGATGGCTTCTATAGCGCCGTGACCGGGCTCGCCCAGCAGGGCCAGACGCTCCTGCTGTATGCTTATCCGGCGAAAGTCACCGGCGGGCCGGGCGGCCACTTCGAGCGGCCGCCCGTGCTCTTGCGCAGCACTGACGGCGGCGCCACCTGGGCACCCACCCTGCGCTCGGACGGCACCGAGGCCCGCTTCACCTTCGTCGGCGCGCCCGGCACCACCGTCTACGCCGCCATCGCCCCGGCGTACGATTACGGCAGCGGCTCCGAGGCCATCCGCAGCGGGTTGGGCGGCCTTTACAAGAGCACCGACGGCGGGGCCACCTGGGCCGCACTACCGGTCGGCATGGTCGTCAACAACCTGCTGGTCGATCCGGCCGGCCCCGCGCACCTGCTGGCGGCCGGCGACGACGGCCTGGCCGAGAGCCGCGACGCCGGGGCGACCTGGCAGATCGTCCATCCGGGCGCCCCCGTGGGCGGCCAGATCGTCGCCGCCGGTGGCACGACCCTCTTCGCCTACGAAGCCCGCGGCTATCGCCGCACAGGAGACATCGGCACCCTGGGGCCGATCCGCGGGCCGCTCTATCGCAGCACCGACCGCGGGCAGCACTGGGCGGTCGTGCCGCTCCCCGGCGCGCCCGCAGCCTACAGCGTAGATACGCTCACCACGTTGGAGGGTGGCCAGATCGCCATCGCCTGGTCCCTCCCGCAGCAACGCGCACGCGTTGCCGAAACCCTCGACGGTGGGCAGACCTGGATCCCGCTCAACGGCTTGGGCCTCGGCGGCTACGTCCCCGGCCAGCCGGCCATCGTGCCCGGCAGCGGCGGCTACCTGCCGTTGCATCTCGCCGTCGCCCCCACCACCGGCGAAGTGCTGGCCGGAGGCTGTTGCTTCGGCCTGGCGGCCTACCAGCCGGCGCAGGCGCCCGCCGATCCCGCCTTCGCGGCGCTCTGGCAGCGCCAGGACCAGCTGGTGCAGCAAGGCACCGCCCCGCGAGGTTGGACCTGGGGCCCGCAGCCGTTCGCCACCCTCAGCGAGCCCCTGGCCGGCCTGCCGGGCAACCGCCGGATCGTCCAGTACTATGACAAGAGCCGCATGGAGGTCAACGATCCGGGCGCGGACCGCGGCAGCCCCTGGTTTGTCACCAATGGCCTGCTCACCGTCGAGATGGTGGCCGGGCGGGTGCAGACCGGGCTAAGCCAGTGGGAGGCGCGCCCGCCCGCCACGCAGCCCGTTGCCGGCGACGGCGACCCGGCGCAGAACCCTCTGGCGCCGAGCTACGCCGCCTTCCGCACGGTGGCCTCCGTCAGCGGCGCCGCGAACCACGCCGGGGCCCGCGTGGGCCAGGCCGTAACCCAGAGCCTGGACGCCCAGGGTGTCGTGGGTGCCACGGTGCCGCCGACGGCGACGGTCACGCTGGCCGCCTACGACGCGGCCGGCGGGCACAATATCGCGGCGCCGTTCTGGGAGTTCCTGCACCGCCGCGGGCCCATCTGGGGGCCCGGCGGCCCGGCCACCGGCGCCCTCTTCCCCGACTGGGTGTTCGTCATGGGCCGGCCGATCACCGAGCCCTACTGGGCCCATATGCGCGTGGCCCCGGCCCCCCAGGGCGACCGCTGGGTGCTGATCCAGTTGTTCGAGCGGCGGGTGCTCACCTACACGCCGGCCAACGCCCCGCAATGGCAGGTGGAGATGGGCAACACCGGCCTGCACTACTATCTCTGGCGCTACGGCACCAGTCGCTGACCGCAGGACAGCCGCGCGGCCACGGCGGCGTCCTGGGCCACGGCCGCTTGCAGGATCGCGGCCTGCGCTAGCAGGGCCGGCCGGGCGCTCACGCGCCCGGCCCAGGCCTGGTCGAGGGTGGCCTGCAAGGCCGGCCAGGTGAGGTGCTGGAGATCGAGCACGCGGGCGCCCTGGCCGGTGCGCTGCATAAAGGCGCGGATCTTCTGGGCGTAACTGAACCCGATCCCCGGCACGCCGGCCGCCGCGCCGAAGATCAGGGCGTGCAGGCGCACCGCGACGACCAGGTCCATGCGGCCCAGGATCGCCCGCGCCTGGGCCGGGGTCAGCGCCCCGTCCAGCGCGACCGTCTGATCGGCATGCCGCATCTGGCCGCGCACGAGGGCGGCGATCTGATCGTCACGCCCCCACCAGAAGGGCAGGAAGAGCACGCGGGCGCCGTGCGTGGCGATCAGGTGATCGGCGGCCTGTGCCAGGAGGGCGTAGAAAGCCTCTGCCCGCCGGGCATGCGCCTGCGTGTGCTGCCCGGCGAGCCCCACTTTCTTCTGGGCGGCGACCGGCAGCAAATAGCCCGGCCCGCTGCCCCGCGGATTATTGGGCAGATCCCGCAGGCAGAAGGCGATCCAGGGCCGCCCGGACTCCAGGTCCCCGGCCGCCGGGAGCAGCGGCCGGACTGTGGCCCAGGCCGCCGGTGGGGTGGCGCTGGCCGGGTCCGCACTCACCCGCACCGCCGGCGCCGGCACCCCGGCGCGCACCAGCAGGCGCCGCGAATTGGCGTCCCGCACGCTGACCCCGCCGGGCGCGGCCAGGCGGACCAGCAGCCGCGCCTGCGCCCGCCCCAGGGGCGTAACCAGGGGCTCGACCCCCACCCCCCACCATTGCAGCGGGCACCCCAGCCCGCGCGCGAGCAGCCCGAAGAGCGTAAAGAGCGGCAGGTTATAGATGCTGGTCTGGTCCTGGATCAGGCCCCCGCCGCCCAGGATCAACAGCCGGCTGCCGCGCAGCGTGCGTAGGGCGGCCGGGGCCAGTGGGTTGCGTGGTAGCACCGCCAGCCCGCCGGGATAGCTACGGTACTGGGCCCGGGTGCGGCCGGGCTGGGTGGAGAAGACCACCACGCGGGGCGGCCGGGGCCAGGCGGCCAGGTGGGCCAGGATGGCCGCCAACTCGGCCTCGTCGCCAATATTGGGGCTGCCGTACCAGCCGAGGATCGCGACTTGCGTCAAAGCGGCGCGCGCCGCCGCCGCGGCAGGTCGCCCCGCTCCAGGGCCTTCTGGACCACCGCCCGGAACAGATCATTATAGCGCCGGGCCACGATATCCCAGCTATATTGCTGGCGCACAAACTCGCGCGCCCGGTGGGCCTGCGCGGCGCGGGCGGCATCGTCCTGGAGCAGGGCGATGATCGCGTCGGCAAAGCCCTGCGTATCATCCGGGTCCACCAGCACGCCGTTCTGCCCCGAGACGACCGCTTCCGGGATGCCGTCGAGCCGGGAGGCGACGACAAAGCGCTCGGCCGCGCCGGCTTCCAGGGCCACCAGGCCAAAACCTTCGATGTCGTTGGGCACCGGGATATTGGGCATCACGAACAGCGCGGCGCGGTGGTAGGCCGCTTTCAGCGTCGCGTCGTCGACCTGGCCGAGCAGGGCGACATGGTCTTCGAGGTGCAGGCTGGCGATCCGGGTTTCGATCAGTTCGCGCAACGGGCCGTCGCCGACGATCAGGTAACAGGTATCGGGGCAGCGCGCCAGCACCCGCGGGTAGATCGAATCCAGGAAGTGGACGACTCCCTTCCGCTCGATCAGGCGGCCCACGGTCAACAGCGCTTTCCGCCCAGCCAGTCGCCCGCCACAGCGCTCCTCCAGCCCGGCCAGCGCATCGGGCGAGAAGTCGCAGGTGAACTCCTGCATGTTCACGCCATTGGGCACGACCTCGCACAGGGCGGCAGGGATGCCGCGGCGCAGGCATTGGTCGCGGGTGTAGCTACTGACGCAGATCAGCTTGTCGAGGTGGCGCAAGCAGCGCGGGATCAGCCACTGGTAGAACGTGTTGTCGAAAGTAATGTCGAGCCCGTGCAGGGTGACGACGACCGGCACCCGGAACAGCCCCTTGAGGAAGACCCCGAGCGGCGCCAGGAGGGCATCGCTGATGTGGATCACCTGGATGCGTGGGTTTGCCAGGATCGTGAGGACGGCGCGCACGATGGCGTAGAGCAAGAAAAAGGGTAGGAAGACTGTCGAATGGCCCCAGGAAATGGTGGAGGTGGGGGCCAGCTTGCCCACTTCGATGGTCAGGCTCTGGCTGAGCTTCTGCATACCTCCGATCGAGGGGGGATGTTTACGCGTGATGAATAAAATCATGCTGGCCGGGAATCCCGCTCCTGGCGCCCACCGCGGGGCGTGGCCGCCGCCCGGGCCTCGGCAAGGACGGCTTGGTAAAACTGTTCCTGGCGCGCCGCCAGCGCATCCCAGGTAAATTGGGCCGCCCAGGCCCGGCCCTGCTCGCCCAGCCGTTGCCGTAAGGCCGGGTCGCCGGCTAGCCGCACCATGCCCGCGGCCAGGGCGGCGGGGTCCGCCGGCGGGACGAGCCAGCCGTGGGCGGTCGCCGGGGCGGCATCCCGCACGCCGACGACGTCGGTGCCCAGCACCGGCCGGCCACATGTGGCGGCCTCAATCGCCACGATCGGCCAGGCCTCATAGCGGGATGGCAAGGCCAGGAACAGACAGCGGCGCAGGGCCGCCGTGGCCCGCGCCCCGTCCAGCTTGCCGCGCAAGACTACCTGGGGCCCCGCGCCGCGCCGGGCATCTCCTTCATGGACGGCCAGCCCACTTTCGGCGGCCCAGGCCCGCAACTGGTGGACCGCCTCGGCGGCCCCGCCGCCGGCGATTTCCAACCGGACGCCGGGCATCCGCGGAGCCGCAGCGGCATAGGCGCGCAACAGTGTGTCCAGTCCCTTCTGGTACGGATCCAGCCGGCCCAGGAACAAAATCACCGGCTCCTCGGCTGTGGGTGACCGGCTGGCGGTGTCCCCCAGGTCGTGACCGGTGCTGTTCGGAATCACCGTCAGGTGCCCAGGCCCGCCCGGGTGCCACCAGGGGCGCATCTCGTCGGCGATCCCGGGCGATACCGTCAGCACGTAGCGGAACTGGCGCAATAGCGGGCGCTCGAGCACGCGCGGCCCCAACCCCCGCGGGCCCCAGCCGTACTTGCCGATCGCGTGGGCTCCCGACAAATTCTGCACACTGGCCGCCACGGCGGCGCCGCGCCGGGCCCGCCAGGGCGTAAGCACCGGGCTGTACGGCGAAAAATCTTCGACCACTATATCATAGCCTACCTGTTTCAGCAAGGCACGCGCGCCCCAGGCATAGCGCAGGCGGCTGGCCAGGTAGCCGCGCGGGGGGCCGCCCGGCCCGCCGATACGCAGGTAGAGCACGCCGCCGCGGATATCCGAGGCCGGCGCGCCCGGGTAGGCCCCACAGCCGACGATCACCTGGTGGCCGCGGGCCGCCAGCCGGCGGTTGATTTCCAGCGTGCGCACGGCGCCGCCCCCGTCCAACCAGGGGTTGCCGAGGTCGTCATAGATGAGGTGGAGGATCCGCATGCGCCGCGGATCAGGGCCGGGGGGCCGGCTTGATGCTCCAGGCAATGGCCGCCCAGGCCGCCTCGCCCAGGATCGAGCCCAGGCGCGAGAGGAGCGCCGCCCCCAGCGCCACGACGGGGGAGAGCTGCAACAGGGTCACCAGGAAGCCCGTCAGCAAGCCCTCGCGCACGCCCCAGCCGTTGGGCACCAGCAGCGTGAGGAAGCCAATCACCCAGGAGGCGGTGTAGAGCCCGGTGATCGCCGGCCAATCGCTCCAGGGGAGCTGCGGATAGAGCGCCGCGGTCCAGAAAAAGGAGATGAAGCCGTAGGCGATCCAGTTCAGCAAGAAGGGGGGCAGGAGGATCAGCAGCTGCCGGCCACTGATCGTAATCGCCACCGGCGTCCGGCCCAGCCAGCCCAGGCCGCGGTTCAGCAGGGCAAACCAGGGCCGGGGATAAGCCAGGAAAAGGAGCAGCCCGGCCAGGACGATGGCCAGCGGCCACCACGGCATGTTGGGCCGCACCGTCAGGGCCAGGCCGCCGACGGCCAGCGCGGACACGGTGACCAAGGCGGTCTCCAGGGCCACGCTGACCGAGGTCACCATTTTGGGCACGCCGGCTTGCTCGGCCAGCACCACGCGCCCGACCGCGTACCAGAGGGACCCCGGCATATACTTGGCCAGCCCCGAGTAGAAATAGATGCGGATCGCGGCCGACCAGGGCAGGGGATAGCCCATATAGCGCAGGATCATGCGCCAGCCCAGGCAGATAATCGGCCCTCGCAGCATCAGGACCACGGCCGCCAGCAGGATATAACCGAGCTCCACATGCCAGGGATACGTCTGGATCGCGGGCCACATCTGCCAGATCGTGCGGCCCAGGAAGAAGAATACCGCCGCCACGATCGCCAGTTGGATGCCGTTGCGCAACCGCTTGTTGCCCAGCAGCGCGCGGAGCCGGCCGGATCGCGGCGTCGCGGCCGACTCTTGGCCGGGCACCGCCAACGGGACGGCGGGGATCGCGCTTTTCGGCTCGACGCTGGTCACAAATGCGCTCCTATCCTGGCTCCCATCGCGGGGGCCATGCTATGCTACCCCAATCCCGGCCGGTTTGTCAACCTAGAAGTGACTCGGTGACTCGGGTGACTCGGCATCCCCTTCCAGGTCGGCGCGCCGGCGATCGATCTCGGCGGCCAGCACCCGCCAGGTATCCTCGTCGATCGTGCCCTCGGCGAGCAGCCGCTGCAGGCTGGTCCGCTCGATGGTCAGCAACTGCCGGCGCTCGGCCCGCAGCTGCTGGCTGCGTAGGGCGCCATCGCTCACGTGGCAGGCGTCGAGCCGGGCCAGCAGCGCGGCTTCCCGCTGGGCGTACTCGGCGCGCAGCTCGTCGGCGATGGCCGGAGTCAGGCTGCCCTTGTCGGCTTGCCGCTCCAGGGTCGCGGCCGCCGCCCGCGTGACGCGCAGGCGCGCCTGGGTGTGCAGATACTCCTGGCGCGCCCGGTCTTCGGTCACCAGGCCCAGGCGGGCCAGCAACGGCTTCAGCGTCAGGCCCTGGACGAGGAGGGTGAAGAGGATCACGCCGAAGGTCATCACCAGGATCTGTGGGCGCTCGACAAACGGCGCGCCGTGCTGGAGGGTGTAGGGCAGCGAGAGGGCCATGGCCAGCGACAGCGAGCCCCGCAAGCCGCCCCAGACCAGCAGAAGCTGCCAGCGCCAGGGCAGGGGCCGCTCGCCGCGCTGCAGGCGCAGCGCGGCGCCGACCAGGCCCACAATCAGGATGCGCGAGAGCAACACCGCACCGATCGCCACGGCCACCGACCCGATCGACCCGGCGCTGCCCGCCAGCCCGGTGTTATGGACCTGCAAGCCGACGAACAGGAAGATCAGGGAGTTGGCCAGGAAGCCGAAAAACTCCCAGGAGAGGCCGACCGCCATCTGGGAGGTCGGCGAGAAGCTGATCTGCTGGGCGTAATTGCCGACCAGCAAGCCGGCCACCACCACGGCGATGACCCCGGAGACCTGGAGCTGCTCGGCCAGGAAATAGGTCCCATAGGCCAGGATCAGCGTGAGCACCGTCTCGACCAGGTAATCGTCAAAGCGGCGCATCAGGTGGGCCACGATGTAGCCCGCGGCCGCCCCGATCCCGGCGCCCCCGGCGATCACCAGCACGAATTGGCCGGCGGATGTCGCCGAGTCGAAGGCCCCGGCGACGATGACGCCGAGGATGAGCCGGAACAGGACCAGGGCGGTGCCGTCGTTGAAGAGGCTCTCGCCCTCCAGGATCGTGCGTAAACGGGGCGGGGCGCCCAGCTCTTTGAAGGTGGCGACGACAGATACCGGGTCGGTCGCCGCCACGATCGCCCCGAAGAGGAGGGCGACGCGCCAGCTGAAGCCGGAGGCCACATGCAGCAGGCCGGCCACGACCACCGCCGTGAGCAAGACGCCCGGGATGGCCAGGGCGCTGATCGTGCGCAGATTCTCGCGCAGCTGGCCAAAATGGAGATTGTACGCTGCCTCGAAAACCAGCGCGGGCAAGAAGACGGCCAGGATCAGGTCGGGGGTCAGCTGGACGGTCGGCGCCCCCGGCACGACGGCGATCACCAGCCCCGCGATAACCAGGGCCACCGTGTAAGGCACCCGGATGCGCTTGGTCAGGAGGGCCACGACGGCGACCGCGACCAGCATCCAGAAGAGGGTGATCGCGCTCGACCCGACGAGGCTACCCGTGTCCATGCGCGCCCTCCCTGCGGATCAAGGCGCCGTTTCAGACTCCCGCGGGACCACCCGGAAGTAGACCGGGTTGGTGAGGGCGTCGACCCAGAGCGCGTCCGGCTCGGCGGCGAGGTCGACGTCTGGGGCGGGCGGGGCAATTAGCTGGGCCAGGATATAGCCGGGCCGGATGCGGCTATCGTGGACGCTGTACTCGACCACTTGCCGGTCGCTCAGGATCAGGCTTTCGTGGAGCACACCGCCGGCATCCACCAGCCGCAACAGCCGCCCGTGGCCGCCGATCACCTCGACCTGCACCGTAACGGGCTCGCCGGCGTGCAGGGCGATCTGGTCGCCCGGCAGGCCCGTGCCGTGCAGCGTCTGGGCCTGCAGGAGCAGCTGCGGACCGGTGGGGTCGGCGGAGATAAAGACATGCCCGGCGCGCAGCCCGGCCAGCAGGCCCGGGATCGAGAGCTCTGTCGCGTAGACCCAGGTGGTCGGGTTGCCGATGAGATAGGGATACGGGTGGTCCGGGGTGCTGATGCGGTGCAGGTCGCTGCCGCCCACGGCGGTGGGCCGCCGACCCTGGGCCAGCAGCCCCTGCCAGAGGGCCAGGGTGACATAATTCGAGAGAAACCAGGGCGCCTGCCAGACCTCGAATGCATCTGTCTCGGGCAAGGCGGGGAAGATCCAATCCGGGCCGTCCTCCTTGGGATGGTTAATGCTGGTCAGTGCCCCGCGGGCGCGGGCGGCCGCGATGATCTGCTCCATGCCGGCCAGGTCGGTGCAGCGGAAGTCCAGCCAATCGTCCGCGTCGAGCCCCCAGACGTTGAGGTGCCCCCATTGCGTGGTGACCTCTTCGCCGGGCAGCCAGAGGAAATCGGCATGGGCGCCCAGGGCCAGTTCGGGGTTCACCAGGTTGTGATCGGTCATCGCGCCGAAGTCGAGCCCCCAGCGGCGGTGCTCGGCGGCCATCTCGGCGACCGAGTTCGCCCCGTCGCTGTGGTAGGTGTGGGCGTGCAGATTGCCGCGATACCAGCGGGCTTCCGGCGCCAGCACCCCCGGCGCATAGCGTGGGTAGGAGCGGGGCGCCGGCACATCCTCGGCCGTGGCCGCCACCGTGCAGGTGATGGTGACGGTGTAGGCACAGCCCGCCGCGGCCATCTCGGACGAATCGAGCAGCACATGCCAGGTGCCGGCGGGCAGGGGGCCCCGCCGGTAGCCGGGCGTGGAGTCGTCGGGGGCGACGAAGAACCGGTCGCGGAAGGCGCCGGTCCAGCCCCGAAAGCCGTTCGGCTCCAGAAAAGCCAGGCCGCGGTCGTCGAAGAGGCCGATGCTGAGCAGGGCGGGGCCGCCGGCCGGGTCGAGGGGCGCGACCTGGTAGGCGACGTCGATCCGCCGCGTGAGTGGGGGCACGCCGAAGGGCAGGTAGCGGTAGGGCTCGACGGCGGCCTCGGCGGGAGTCCAGGTCCCATCCACGACGATAGTCTGGGTCGTCTCCTGGGCCGGCGGCACGGCCGGGACGGAAGCGGGATCGGGCATGCAAAACCTCCCCGGCCTAAAAAGAAGGCCCCGCCGGAGCGGGGCCGAAGGTAGCGCATAGGGGATTCGAACCCCTGATCTCAGCCTTGAGAGGGCTGCGTCCTGGGCCGCTAGACGAATGCGCCGCAGGGGTGCGTTCCCGCACCGTGACGACGTTATTCTACCATCAAACCCCGGGTCTGTCAAGCCGACGGCGGCATGTCAAGCCCGGGGTATTGACAACGCCCGCCAATTGGAGTATACTCTTTGCAATGCACACGTGTGCATAAGGACTCCTGATCCCGGTAATTCTCATCGGCATCCCGACCTATCGTCTGGAGGGCCCGCGTTGTGCCGCAGCGCCCCGTGTCCATCGCCGATATTGCCAGAGCGGCCGGTGTCTCGCATCCGACGGTGTCGCGCGCCCTGCGCGATAGCCCGCTCATCAGCGCGGACGTGCGGACGCGCATCCAGATCCTGGCCCAGGAGATGGGCTATACCCCCAACTCGCTGGCCCAGAGCCTGCAAACGCGCCGTTCGCACACGCTTGGCCTGGTCGTCACGTCCATTGCCGATCCCTTTTTCACCGATGTGATGAAGGGCGTGGAAGAGGTGGCCCGGCCCGCGCGGTTCAGCGTCTTCCTCAGCGCCACCTATAACGACTCGGAGCAGGAAGTGGCGGTGATCGAGACATTCCAGCGCCGGCGGGTGGACGGCATCCTGGTCGCCTCGCTGCGCATCAGTAGCAACTCCGAGGAGCGCCTGAGCCGCATCAAAGTGCCGACGGTGCTGATCAACAACGAAGCCAACTCGGGCGGCCAGGTGCTGCACTGGGTGATGGTGGACGACCACCTGGGGGCGCGCCTCGCCACCGAACACCTGTTGCAGCTCGGCCACCGGGCCATCGGCTACCTGGGCGTACCCAATCGCCCGCGCTCCAATCGCCAGCGGCTGGAAGGCTACCGCAGCGCCCTGGCGGCGGTGGGGCCGGCCGGCCCGGCGGGCTGGATCGCCTTGCCGCCCCCGCCCGGCGCCCCGGAGGGCGAAGGGGCGCGGCTGGCGGATGTCGCCGTCGGGCAGGCGTTGCTCCCGCAGCTGCTGGCTGCCAGGGTCACGGCGATTTTCTGCTTCAACGATATGGTCGCCGTCGGCGCCTTGATGGCCTGCCGGGCGCGCGGGATCGTGGTGCCGCGGGACTTGAGCATCGTCGGCTTCGACGATATCGAGCTGGCGCCCTATATGACGCCGCCGCTGACCACCGTGCATCAGCCGCGGGTGCAACTGGGCAACCTGGCGACCCAGATGCTGCTCGATTTGCTGGACGGCTACCCGGTGCAGAACCAGATCCTGCTACCGGCGCTGGTGGCGCGCAGCAGCACCGCCCCGCCCCGTGCCGAGTTCACCACGCAGATCAGCAGCGAGGAAGGGACGCGATGACGGCACGAATCAACATCGGGGTGATCGGCCTGGGGCGCATGGGCCAGTTGTATGCGCGCACGCTTGCTACCCAGGTGGCCGGGGTGCAACTCTACGCCGCGGCCGAGCCGAACGACCAGGCGCGCGCCGCCGTCGCGGCTGCATTCGCCGTGCCCCATCTGTGCGCCGAGGCCGCGGACCTGATCGGGCTGCCGGGCCTGGACGCGGTGGTTATCGCCACGCCCACCGGCACGCACGCCGATCTGGTCATCGCGGCGGCGGCGGCGGGCAAGGCGATCTTCTGCGAGAAGCCGCTGGCCCTGACCCTGGCCGCGACCCATGCGGCGCTAGCGGCAGTGGCGCGGGCGGGGGTGCTGCTCCAGGTCGGCTTTATGCGCCGCTTCGACCCGGCCTATCTGCGGGCCAAGGCGCTGATCGAGCAGGGCCAGATCGGGCAGCCGCTGACGTTCAAGGCGGTGGGGCGCGACCCGTTCTGCCCCGACCCGCGCTACGCGGACCCGGCCAAGAGCGGCGGCTTGATTCTGGACATGGCGATCCACGATTTCGACCTGGCCCGCTGGCTCATGGGCGACGAGGTGACGCGCGTCTCCACGGAAGGCACGCTGCTGGTCTGCGACACGCTCCAGGCCGTGGGCGACATCGACAACGCGCTGGTCAACCTGCGCTTCGCCAACGGGGCGCTGGGCAACGTGGAAGTCAGCCGCAACGCCTGCTATGGCTACGACATCCGCACCGAGGTGCTGGGGTCGGCGGGCGCGTTGAATATCGGCGCCTACCAGCACACGCCCGTGCTGCTGCTCACCCGCGCGGGGGCGCAGCACGATATCACGCCCTACCTGATGGAACGCTTTGGCGCCGCGTATCAAGCCCAGATGCAGCACTTCGCCGACTGCCTGCGCGAAGGCCGCGCGCCCGCCGTCGGGGGCGCGGCGGCCCTGGCCGCTTTCGAGATCGGCGTGGCCGCCACGCGCTCCTACCAGGAGGCCCGGCCCGTGTCCCTGGACGAGCTCCGCCAGTAAACGAGAGAGGACCGTATATGCGCCAGTACACTGCCGATAATCTGGTGATCCATCCCGGCAACGCCGCCGACTCGGATGTGGTCGTCGCGGTCACGCCGGAGCAGGCGGGCTGGGAGTATCTCTCCTTCCAGGTGCGCCGGCTGGCGGCCGGGCAGGCGTGGGACTTCCAGACGGGGGAACACGAGCTGGCGCTGGTGCCGCTGGGCGGCACGTTCGGCGTCGAGTCGGATCGCGGCGCTTGGGCGGGCGTCGGCGGGCGGCACGACGTGTTCGGCGGGCTGCCCCACGCGCTCTACCTGCCGCGCCGCAGCGCGCTCCGCGTGACCGGCGAGACCGGCGGCGAGTTCGCCGTGGCCTGGACGCCGACCGACCGGGATGATGCACCGCGCCGGGTGACGCCGGGCGATATCGCCGTGGAGATCCGGGGCGGCGACCACGCCACGCGGCAGATCAACAGCATCATCCCGCCCGGCTTCCCCTGCCGGCGGCTGATCGTGGTGGAGGTCTATACGCCCGGCGGCAACTGGTCGAGCTACCCCCCGCACAAGCACGACGTGCATACACCCGCCCTGGACGGCGGGATACTGGAGGCCGACCTGGAAGAGATCTACTATTACAAGCTCGACCGCCCGGAAGGTTACGCTTTCCAGCGCATCTACACCGACCCGGAGTCGCCCCTGCACCGGGCGGGGCGGCCGATCGACGCCGTGGTGCGGGCGGGCCACGACGACGCGGTGCTGATCCCCGAAGGGTATCACCCCGTCGCCAGCCCGCCCGGCTACACCACCTATTACCTGAACGTGCTGGCGGGTAGCGCCCAATCGCTGGCGAACCGCGAAGACCCGCGCTACGCCTGGGTCAAGGAGACCTACCAGGCGCGCGACCCGCGCCTGCCGATCTACGATGTGACGGGAGCAAGAGGGTAGCACCGTGGCTGACCGGCCCCGCACGTACGATGTGATCGCCATGGGGCGGTCCTCGCTTGACCTCTATTCGACGGACCTTGGCGCGCCGTTCGAGGAGATCACGGGCTTTGCTGCCTATGTGGGCGGCTGCCCGACCAACATCAGCGTGGGCACGCGGCGGCTGGGGCTGCGCGCGGCCCTACTCACGGCGGTCGGCGACGATCAGGTCGGCAATTTTATCCTCCACTTCCTGGAGCGCGAAGGAGTCGCAACCCAGCATATCCCGCGTAAGCCGGGGCGCCGATCCAGCGCGGTCGTGCTGGGCATCCAGCCGCCGGATCGCTTCCCACTGGTCTTCTACCGCGACAACTGCGCCGACATCGAGCTGACGATTGACGATGTGCTGGCGGCGCCCCTCGCCGATCCGCACGTGCTGCTGATCACCGGCACCGGGCTCAGCAAGGAGCCGAGCCGCAGCGCCACCCTGTTCGCGGCGGAGCAGGCGCGGGCGGGGGGCGCCCGCGTCGTGCTCGATATCGACTTCCGGCCGGACCAGTGGCACGATCCCCGCGCTTTCGGCGTCACCCTGCGCGCCGCCCTGCGCCTGGTGGACATCCTGATCGGCACCGAGGACGAGATCAACGCCGCCATGCTCACCGATGCCGCCCAGGTCCGCCTGACTCACTCGCAGGTGTCGGATGCGCGGGTGGGCGGCGACCTGGATGCGGCCATCGCCGGGCTGCTGGCGCTGGGGCCGGTGGCCCTGATTCAGAAGCGCGGCGCCGCCGGGGCGCGCGTCCACCTGGCGGCCGCCGCCGGCGGGCCCACCCGCCGCGACGTGCCCGGCTTCCCGGTCGAGGTGGTCAACATCCTGGGCGCGGGCGATGCCTTCGCGGCGGGCTTCCTCTACGGCTACATCCACGGCTGGGCCTGGGAGCGGGCGGCGCGCCTGGGCAACGCCTGCGGCGCCATCCTGGTGACGCAACCCGGCTGCGCCAACTTCATGCCCACGTACGACGAGGTCACGCGGTTTATTGCGGCACATGGGGGCTGGTGATGGCTGACACACGACAGCTGACGATGGGGCAGGCGTTGATCGCCTTCCTGAAGAACCAGTATAGCACGCGCGACGGCCTGGAGCAGCCGTTCTTCGCCGGGTGCTTCGGCATCTTCGGGCACGGCAACGTGGCCGGGGTGGGCCAGGCCCTCCAGCAGATGCCCGATTTCCGCTACTACCAGGCGCGCAATGAGC
>DATGEF010000873.1:0-19771 GCA_035310405.1 Chloroflexia bacterium
GGGTGGCCGGGTCCGCGCGCAGCGCCAGCCAGTGCTCCGTCTCGCTCACGGTGAAGCGCAAGTCGTCCGCGCCCAGGCCACTGATTTGCTGCTCGGCCAGCAAGCGGGTCGTCGTCAGGGCCGGCTCCCGCCGCGCGCTGAGCACGAGATGGATGGGCGGCGGCAGGTAGCGCAGGACGCGATCGAGCAAGCGGGTAATACTGGCATTGCCACTCACTTCCTGGAAATCGTCAAGAAAGAGCACCAGGGGGGTGGCCTCCAGCTGCTCCAGCGCATCCACCAGGATCGCCGCACAGTCCTCGATCTGGTCCCCGGGGGTCGGGGTCGCCGCGAGCCAGGCCAGCAGATCCGCCCCAAACCCAGGCCGCCCGTGCGCCACGGCGGCGATCAGATAATGGACGAAGACGGAAAGATCCTGATCGCTCGAATCGAGGGTCAGCCAGGCCGCCTCCCCGGCGAGAGTCCGCGCCAATTCGGCCACCATGGTGGTCTTGCCAAAGCCGGAAGGCGCCAGCACGACCACCAATTTGTGCACGCTAATGCGGGCGCGCAAGGACTCGAGGAGCCGGGGCCGGCTGAGGAAGTGGGGCGGCGGGAGGGGGACGCGCGTCTTCGCGGTGAACAGCCGCGGGCCGAAGGGGGGGGCAAGGCGTGGCAGCGACATCTAGGCCTGCTTTCGGGGCCGCGCTCCGTGACCCGCCAACCAGGATCGCTAGCCCCCAGCACGGCGGAGGGTGCGGACGCGGTCGCCTGCGGAGTCAACTAGCGGCGTCAACTATATATCCCTATTATAGCAGAAAACCGGCGAGAGCCGGGCCGCGCCCCACAACGGCCACCAGGAGCCCAGGCTAGCGGATCAGACCGAGGGCGCGCCCGCGGGCAACGGCCTGGGTCCGGTTCTGGACCTCCAGCTTCGCATAGATCGTCTGCAGATACCACTTGACCGTGCTCACCCCCAGGATTAACTGGTTGGCGATCTCCTGATTTGAGCCGCCGGCCGCCAGATGGCGCAGGATCGCCAGCTCCCGCGCCGTCAGCGGCTCGCGGAACGGGCCGGACGGCAGCTCGGCGGGCGCGGCGGTGGCCGCCGGCTCCGCGGGCGATCCCGTCTCCGCGCCCGGCGCGGCCGTGAGCCGGGTCAGATAGGCCGCCAGGCCCGGATTATGCTCCGGGCTGCGCGCCAGGTCCTGCGCCAGCGCCTGGAGCAAGGGGCCAAGGGCCGGGCCGGCGTCGAGGATGGCGCGGACATACCCTTCGGCGGCCGCCAGCCGCACCGCCCGCCGCAAGGCGGCCCGCGCCGCCGCCGGGCGCCCCTGCGCTTCCAGGGCCAGCGCATCCAGGGCCAGCACGGTGATCAGCAGCCCTTGCGCGCCACGGGCGGCTGCCTGCGCGCTGCGCGATTCCAGGTCGGCATGGGCCGCCGCGGCGTCGCCGGCCTGCAACCACCGCCGCGCCGGCAGCAGCTGGGCCGCCCGCCAGATCCAGTGCGCCACCGGGCCGCCCGGCCCCGCCGCCGGCGGTTCCGGCGCCGCCGGCCCCCCGGTCTCTGGGTCGGGGTGCGCCAGCGCGATGGTCGCTCGCCAGGCCGCCAGGGCCGCGCGCAAGCGCGCGTTATCGGGCGCGCCCGGCGCCGTGGGCGGCGTCAGCCGCGCCTCGGCCCCGGCCAACGCCGCCCGCGCACCCGCCGGATCGGCCTGGGCCAGCCGGATCCGGCACCAGGTGAGGTGGGCGAGGCCCTGGAGCTCGATCAGGTGCCCCGCATCCGCCCGCGCGATGGCCCGCTGCACCGCCACCTCGGCCGCCGCCAGGTCGTTCGCCTCGTAGTGGAGGCACGCCGCGAACCAGTCAATATGCCCAGCGGCCGGCAGGTCCAGGACCGCCCAGTCCGTCGCCAGCTGGCGGGTCGCCACGTAGTAGGCCTGCGCCGCCCGTAGCTCACCCCGATCGGCCAGCAGACTCCCGAACCGGGCGCGCGAGAGGAACGTTAGGAGGTAATAGTGCGCCTGTTCGCTTAAGGCAATGGCGGCCTCGTAGTGCCGGCCCGCGCCGGCCAGATCGTCGCCCAGATAGAGCGCGGCGGCCAGGTTATCCAGCACCAGCGCGCGCCAGTCCCAGGCGTCCGGCGGGAGTTGGTCCAGGGCGGCGCGGGCCAGGTCAGCCACCTGCGCCGGATCGCCCAGCCGGTAGCGCGTCAGGAGCACACGCAACGCGAGCGTGTTGCTGCGCAGGGTCCGGATCGCCGCCGGCGATTCCGCGCCGGGGGCCGCCGTGAGCCGGGCGAGGTCCTGCTCCACGGCGGTCAGCAGCGTCTCGGCGGCGGCAGCCTGGCCGGCCATCATCAAGCGCACAGCCTGCCAGAAGCCCAACCCGGGGGCCGCGGCCCGCACGGCCGCCGGCAGCGCCCCCAGCCAGCGATCCAGCAGGCCGAATTCGCCGCGCCGCCGTACATCATCCGCGAATTGTTCGATCAGGCGGGCGGCCGTGGCCCAGTCCGATCCTGCCAGGGCCTGCTGAATGGCCTCGGCCCCCGCGCCGGCCTGTTCATACCAGGCGCTCGCCCGCCGCCGCAAGGCGCGCTCGCCGGCGGGGTCCTGCTGACGGAGCCGGTGGAGGAGCATCTCCGCGAACAAGGGATGGTAGCGATACCACGCGCCGCGGCGGTCCAGGGCCACGACGAACAGATTCGCGGCGTCCAGCGCTGCCAGGATCGCCTGGGCGCCGCCCGCCGGGGCCAGGACGGCGTTGCAGAGATCGGCACACATCCGGTCGAGCACACAGGTCGCCAGCAAAAAGGCTTGCAGCGCCGGGGGCTGCTGGCTGAACACCTCCTCGACTAAATAGCCCAGCAGGTGGCGATGGCTGCCGCCAAAGCTGGCCAGGAACCCCGCCGGGTCGGCCTGGGTGCGCAGCGAGAGCGCGGCGAGCTGGAGCGCCGCCACCCAGCCCTCGGTGCGGGCCAGCAGGGCGGGCGCCACCGCCGCCGGGAGGGTCAGGCCCATCGTCTCCGTGAGAAAGGTGTCCACTTCGGGGGCCGCAAACGCGAGGTCGGCCGCGCGGACTTCCAGAAGCTGGGCGCGGACCCGCAGCCGGGCCAGCCGTAGCGGCGGGTCGGCCCGGCTGGTCAGCACCAGGCGCAGGGCCGGCGGCAGGCGCTCGATCAGGGCCGTGACCGTTTCGTGGATCGGGCGCTGGGTGATCATGTGGTAGTCGTCGAGGACCAGGAGCACGGGCTGCCCGGCCGCGTCGGGGGTGAGGTGGGTGGTCAGGTCGTTGAGCAAGGCGGTCAGGATCGTGGGCAGGGGGGGCGGCTGCGGCTGCCGCAGCAAGGCCAGGGCGCGGGCGCTGACCCCCGGCTGCACGCTATCGAGCGCGGTCGCCACGGCCGTCCAGAAGGCGCCCTCCTCATTCTCGCTGCTGTCGAGCGTCAGCCAGGCGGCCCGGCGGTGATCGGTGGTGATCCAATCGGCGACGAGGGTGGTCTTGCCGTAGCCGGCCGGCGCGGCCACCAGGGTAACGGGCGGCGGGGGATCGGCACGCAGGCCAGCGAGCAAGCGCATCCGCTGCACGCGCTGGGGGCGCGGCGGGGGGATGAGGAACTTGGTGTGCAGTACCGTGTCCAGTGTGTGGAACCCCGCCTTCGTTCGTGTGGTCCCCTGCACTATACCCCGTTTCGGCGGTGCCCGCAAGTCGCCCCCGCCCGCAGCCCACCTGTCGCAACCAGCAGTCCGCCTGCCGCAATCAGCAGTCCACCTGCCGCAATCAGCAGCCGACCTGTCGAAACCGGCAGTCGGCTTGTCGAAACCGGCACCTGGTCTGCTCAAATTTGAACAAGCATTACCAGAGACTACAACAGAGACTACGTCAAAGACTAACACAGAGACTCCAGAGAGTGGGCGTACGCCCGCACCCTCCGTGATCGATTCATTCACGGTGACGGAGCCGTTGCTGAGTTGGTGGGCCAGTGAGCGCACCGCGGCCAGCCTCGGCCCGGCTGCCATCCCGCTCGACTGCGAGACGGAGGCCTGGCGCGACTAGCTGCGCCGCGCGGGGCGCCGGCCCGCCGACCTGGCCGCCCATTGGCGCCCATGGCTGCGCCACGCCATCCGCACCTATCTGCAGCGTCCGCCCGCCCGGGCGCCGGTCCATGCGGGCCGCGTTCCCGAGTTTGACCCCGCCGCGGCCGAGGCGCGCGTTACCCAGATCGCACCGGGCGGCCGGTTGACGGCGGTGCGACCCGATCATTGCGGTGGGTGTAGAGGCGGGGCAAGCCCCGCCTGGTGGGGAGCGGGCGAGGTCACCCATCAGGCGGGCGGCCGCCCTCGCCTACAGTTGCGACACACCGGGCCGTAAAGCGGCCCGCGCGAGGGTGAAGTGGATCCGCGAGAGCAGGCATTTATCATCGTAGGGCTTGGTGATAAAGTTATCGGCCCCGGCCATGCGGCTTTTGGCGAGCCACTCCGAGTCGGTCAACGAGGTCAGCAAGATCACCGGCACCTGGCGGAAGCGGTGGTCATCCTTGATCTGGCGGCAGAGGGCATAGCCATCCATCGCCGGCATATGGATGTCGGTCAAGACCAGGGTGGGCGGCTGCGCGGCGAGGGCGGCCAGGGCCTGGGGCCCATCGCGCGCCACGCGTACCCCATAGCCGTGCTTCACCAGCATTTGCTCCAGGCGGAGGGCCTGCGTCGGGCTATCCTCTACGACCAGGATTTCGATAGGCGGGCTGCTCATACGGTACTCCTTCGTGACATCTTTCTGGCCATCTTTCTGGCCATCTTTCTGGCCATCCTTCTGGCCATCCTTCGGCCATCCTTCTGGCCATCCTTCTGGGTATTCGTCGTGAACCGGGATGACGGTTCGCATCCTACGGATCAGGGAGTGGGATCGCGGCGGCTGGCGGCGCGCAGGAGCGCCAGGCGGATGCTGGAGAGCAAGCATTGGGGATCATACGGCTTGGCGACAAAACTGTCGGCGCCGCAGCCCCGGCCCTTGCTGGCCCGCTGGGAATCCTCCTGCGAGGTCATGAGGATCACCGGCACCTGGGCCAGCGCCGTATCCCACTTGATGGCGCGGCACAGGGTGTAGCCATCCATGTCCGGCATGGCAATATCGCTGATCACCAGGGCGGGCCGGTCTTGCGCCAGGATCGCCAGCGCCTCCCGGCCATTGGTGGCCATCCGCACCGCGTAGCCCTGGTGGATCAGCAGGGCGGCCAGGGCGGCGGCCTGGGTGGGGCTGTCCTCGACCAGCAGGATTTCGGTTGTTGTCGTTTGGAGGGTCATAGCATTCTCCGGGGCGGAATCAAGTCGCCCAGCAACTCGGCGATGCTCGCCGGGTCGCGTATATACTGGGCCGCGCCCAGCGCAATAGCCGCGCCGGGCATCCCATGCACGACGGAACTGGCCGCGTCCTGGGCGATGGTGGTCGCGCCCGCATCGTACAGCACTTTCAGCTCGGCGGCCCCGTCTTTGCCCATCCCGGTCAACAGCACAGCCACCGTCCGGGCACCATAGGGCACCAGCGAACGAAATAGGTGGGCCACGGCGGGGCGCATCCCATAGACGGGCGCCGCCTGCGCCAGGGTGCAGCGCCCACCCGGCCCGACGCCCAGGTGGGCACCGTCCGGGGCCACATAGACATGGCCGGCCTGGAGGGCCAGGCCGGCCGTCGCCAGCTGCACCGGACAGGGGGACGCCTGGGCCAGCCAGTCGACCAGGCCGGGCGTGAAGCCGGCGGCGATGTGTTGCACGATCACCACCGGCACCGCGAAATCGGGGCGCAGGCCGGCCAGGATTTGGCCGAGCGCCGCCGGGCCGCCAGTGGATGCGCCGATGGCGACCAGGTCGAAGCGCCCCCCGAGGGCGGCCCCCAGCGGCGCGGGGGGCGGGCCGGCGGGCGGCCCCGCCGCCGCCCAGCGGCGCACCACTTTCACTTCGGCCATCAGCTTGACCGTCTGCACCAAGTCGCGCACCGTCCCGGCATGATGGGGATGGCCGAGGCCATAGGGGCGGGCGACGACCGCTACCGCCCCGACCTCCATCGCCCGGAAGGTGGTCGCCACCTCCCGCGGGTCCACGGTCCCGCTAACGATCACGATCGGCACGGGCGTGGTTTCCATGATTCTCCGGGTGGCCGCAAAGCCGTCCATGCCGGGCAGCTGGATATCCATCGTGATCACATCGGGGCGCAGCCGTTGCGCCGCGGCGACGGCTTCTTCGCCGCTGCGCGCGGTGCCGATCACGCGCACCTGGGGGTCCGCGGTGAGCATCCCGATCAGGAACTCCCGCACGACCGCGGAGTCTTCCACGATCAGTACATTAATCACAGGGCGCCTCCCAGGCTCAAAGGAGCCGGCCGATCACGTCCAGCAGGTTGCTCTGGTCGAAGCTGCGCTTCACCAGGTAGGCGTTGGCCCCGGCGGCCGCGCCCCGCGCGCGATCTTCGCGCGATTCCAGCGATGTGACCAGCACGACGGGCAGATCGGCGAGCGCCGGCGTGGCCCGGATCTGCATCGTCAGGTCGAACCCGTTCATCTGCGGCATTTCCACGTCGGACACGACCAGGTCGAAGGCGCCCGCCGTCAGCTGCGCCAACCCCGCGGCGCCGTCCACGGCCGTTTGCACGGCATAGCCCGCCGTCTCCAGGATATTCTTCAGCAGCGTCCGCGAAGTGATCGAGTCTTCGACGATCAGGATCGCCTTGCGCGGCGCCGGCGCGGCCTGGTCGGCGGGGGCGGCCGCCCCCGCCGCTCCTTGCGTCGCCGTATGCAGCAGATCGGCGATGTTGAGGATGGGGGCCACCTGCCCGCCGCCCAGCACGGTCGCCCCGGCGATATGGCGCACCCGCAGCAGTTGCGGCCCCAGCCCTTTGACCAGCACTTCCTGTTCGTCGAGCACCGCATCCACCAGAAAAGCGATCGGCCCGCGGCCCGCGCGCAGGACGACCGCCGGGCCCCCGAGGGCCGCGTCCCGCCCGGCCGGGGGCCGCGGCAGCGCCAGGAGATCGGCCAGGCGCACCAGGGCCACGACCTGGCCGTCCAGCAGCACCGTTTCCCGGTTCTCCACCGGGCGGATGGTCGCCGGATCCACCCAGATCACCCGCTCCACGCTGATCGTCGGCAGGACGAACACCCGGCCGGCGACCTGTACCAGGATGCCGCGAAAGGTGGCGAGCGTGAGCGGCAGCACCAGGCGGAAGGTGGTGCCGGCGCCCGGCTGCGACTCGACAAACACCGTGCCGCCCAGTTTCTCGACTTTCTCGCGGACAATGGCCAGCCCCAGGCCCCGCCCCGACAGCTCGGTGATCAGCGGGCTGGTCGAGACCCCGGACTGGAAAATGAGCGCCTGGGCCGCGTCTGCATCGTCCGCCCCCTCCCACCCGGCCGCGCGGGCGGCGGCCTGCACCTGGCCGCGGTCAATACCGGCCCCGTCGTCGGCGATGCGGATCTCGACCTTGCTGCTATCTAACTGCGCGATGGTGATCGCCACCCGGCCCCGGGGCGGTTTGTGCGCCTGCGCACGCACCTCCGGGCGCTCGATGCCGTGATCGAGCGCGTTGCGCAGCAGGTGGATCAGGGGGTCTTTCAGCTCCTCCAGGATGCGCCGGTCTATTTCGATCTCGCCGCCCCGGATCACCAGATCCACCTCTTTGCCTTGCGTGCGGGCCAGGTCGCGCACCATTTTGGGGAAGATCTCCAGCAGCGTGGCGCCAGGCAGCATCAGCACCTGCTTCATACCGGCCAACAGGGCCGCGGTCAGCCCGGCCAGGGTGCGTTGATCGTGCTCCGCCGCCTGGCCGAGCGCCCGCACCTGCCCCCCGAACGCTTGCACCTGTGCCGCGTTCCATTCCAGGTAGGCGAAGAGGTCCCCCAGCAGCCGATCTGTCGTGCCTGGACCGAGCGACCGGCCGGGGCGATCCCCGGCGGGGGGCCGCGCCCGCTGGAAGGTGCGCATTGCGTCGCCGATGCGGTCCTGGGCCCGCTGCCAGGCGCTGAGTTGGGTGCCCAGCGCGCGCAGTTCGGCCACCCGTTGCTCGCCGGTCTGGCGGACGGCCAGCAATTCCTCGGTTTGCAATAAGAGCGTATCGAGCTTGGCCGTAGCGATGCGCACGGTATCGCCGAACACCGGGCGCTCGTCGGCGCCGGTCCATACCGGCCCGCCGGCCCCATTCGTGGCGGCGGGCGCCCCGCCCGGCGCCGGCACCAGGCCCAGATCCCCCGGCACCGCGGCCAGACGCCAATCGAGCTCGCGCAGGAATTCTTCCTCGACCGGGGAGCGTGGCGCGTCCGGGGCCAGCAACAGGGCATCCAGCACGCCGACCGCCTGGTGCAGCAGGTCGAGGAGGTCCGGCCCCACGGGGGTCGCCTGGCGCTTCAAGGCGGCGAATACCCCTTCCAACTGCTGGCACAGCGCCTCGATCAGCGACAAGTTGACCACGCGGGCGGCCCCTTTCAGACTGTGGACCTCGCGGTACACGGTCTCGACGAGCGCCGCGCGCGCGGCGGGGGTCGCCGCCTGCTCCAAGGCGATCAGGCCCTGCGTCATGGCCTGGCTATGCTCCTGTGCCTCGGCCTGAAAAATAGTCCGCAGCCGTTGCAGCGCCGCTTCGTCTTGCTCGTTCATCCCCGGCCTTCCTCTCAAATCTGGTCAAATCTGGTCAAATCTGGTACTGGGCAACCACGAGCCGGAGTTTCTGGCCCAGTTCATGCAAGCCCTGGGCGGAGGTCTCGACCTGGCGGGTGCTGGCGACGTTCTGTACGCTGGCCTGCTTGATGCTCTCCATCGCCTGGGCTACCTGGTCCATACCCACCACCTGCTGCTGGCTGCTCGCCGCGATCTGGGTCGCCGCGGCCGTCGCCTCCCCGATGCTCGCCGCCAACTCCCGGATCGACTCCCCCGCCTCCCCCGACTGCGTGGCCCCGGCCTCCACCGCCTTGCTGCCCTGCTCCGTCGCCATGACCGCGCTGCCGGTCGCCTTCTGGATGTCGTTCAAGATCCCCCGCACCTGCGCCGTGGCCGCCTTGGACTGCACGGCCAGGCTCTTCACCTCGGTCGCCACGACCGCAAACCCGCGCCCCTGGTCGCCGGCTTTGGCCGCTTCGATGGCCGCGTTCACCGCCAGCAGGTTGCTCTGCTCGGCCAGGTCGCTCACACTGGTGATGATCTCGCCGATCGCCTGGCCCTGCTCGCTCAGGCGCACGATACTCTCAGCAATCTGCGCCATTTGGCTCCGAATCCGCTCCATGCCGCCAATGGCCTCGTCGACCGCGCGGGTGCCGGCCTGCGACACCTGCGCCGACCGCTGGGCGCTGTCCGCCACGTAACGCGCCTTCTCGCTGGCGAGCTGCGCCGTCTGCTTGACTTCTTCCACCGTCGTGGTCGTCTGGCTGACGGCGGTGGCGGTTTCGGTGGCCCCGGCCGCCACCTGGGTCGCCGCCGCCATGATCTCGCTCGCCGCCGCCGCCAGCACGCTCGCCGCTTCGGCAATATCATGCAGGATCTTGCGCAGATTCGTCACCATCGTCGCCAGGGCGCCGCCGAGCACATCCCGCTCCGACTGCGGCACCACTTGCACCCGCAAATCGCCCCCGGCGATCTGCGCGATGGCCGCGGCCATCTCCTGCTGGCGGGCGACCATGCGGGCGAAAGTGCGAGTCAGCTCCCCCACCTCGTCCGCCCGCCGGGTCGGCGTGAGGTCCACAGCCAGCTCGCCTTGCGCGATGCGCGCGGCCAGGCCGGAAATCGTGGTCAACGGCGCGGCGATGATCCGATTCAGGAACAGGCCCAGCCCGACGCTGGCGAACACGGCCACCCCGCCGATCGCCAGGAAGATGGCGAGGGCCTGGTTCGCGGTTTGCGCTGATTGGGTCACGGCGGCCTGCGCCCGATTTTGCGTTTCGGTGCCCAGGTCGGTGGCCGTCGCGCGCAACTTCAGGTAGCGGTCATTCTCGACGCCCAGGATCAAGGCCCGCGCCTCGGCGGTTTTGCCCTGGTAGATCAAGGGCACGACCTGGGTTTGTAGGGTTTGCAGAAACGCGCTGTAGAGATCGCGCACCTGTTGCAGGCCCGGCCCCAGCCGGGGATCGGTCCCGCCGAGCGTGAGCGCCTCCTGTTGCGCGGCGTCCAAGCCCTGCTCTTCCTGTTTGATGTAGTCCTCGCCCGCCTGCTGGGACGCGTGGTCGGTGCTCACGAGCATGGTCAGCATCCCGGCCCGCTCGGCGTTCAGGTTTTTGCGGATAATCAGCAGATCGGTGGCGATGGCGAAGTCCTGGTGGTAGAGTCGCTGTTGCGATTCCTGGATGGTCGTGATCGTGCTGTAGGCCGTACCCATAATCAGCAACAATAAGACGACGAGCAACCCGAAACTCCAGAACAACTTGGCGCGGGTGCGGAGATTAAGAAACCAGCTCATCGAAAACTCTCCTTATAGTAATAGTATGTGAAATAGTGGGCGAAATAGTGGGCGAACCCGGCTAGGTCGCGTCGTCGACCCGGAGCGCCGGATCGGCCAGGAGCGCCCCGGCATCCAGGACGGTCATGTGGGCGGCCGTCACCCCGTGGCAATAGGCCGCGCCCCGCCCGGCCAGGGTCGGCGGGGCCGGCTGCAGCGCGGCCGGCGGCAGCTGCTGCATGCCCAGCACCCGGTCCACCATGATCCCCAGCTCCATCGCGCCGGCCTGGACGATCAGGACCTGGTCGGGGGCGGCCAGGGCCGGGGCCGGCAGGTCGAGGAACCGCTGCAGGTCAATGACCGAGCGGATCTGGCCCCGCAGGTTGATGATCCCGCAGACGAAGGCGGGGGTGCCCGGCAGGGGGGTCAGATCCTTGAGGGGGTATACCTCGCGCAGATACCCCACGGCCAGCGCGTAGGTTTCGTCGCCCAATTGGAAGGCGATGACGGTCAGCGCGGTCTCATCCCTCTCCCCAGCCGGGGCGGCGGCCAGGTCCCGCGCCCGCGCCTCCAGGATGCGGGCGCCTTCGGCGGGCGGCGGGGCCTCCGCGCGGCTGATCGCGGCCTGAGTCGTCTCCAGAACCTGATGGATGTGCGCCCAATCGATTGCCGGGCGCGCGGCGGAACGGGGGTGGGTCATGGGGACAAGTCCTTTCCGGCTAACAGGCGGACCTGGGCGAAGTGGCGCGCGGCCTCGGCGGTCTTTCCCTGGCGCAGCAGCAGATGGCCGAGCGCGAAATGTGCTGTCGCCAACTGGGGATCGAGGTAGAGGGCCCGCCGGAAGCTGTCCAGCGCCGCGGCCACCGCGCCCTGCTCTTGCAGGATCGTCGCCCGCAGGTAGTGGTAGGCGGCATCCAGGTCGTCGGCGGCAATGGCCTGGTCAATCCAGTCCTGGGCGGCCGCCAGCCGGCCCTGATCCGCGCAGATCTGCGCCCGCAAGGCCAGCGCCCGGGCATCGACGATCGGCGGCGCGGGGCGGCGCGGGGGGCCCGGGCGCGGATCGGCGGCGCCGAGGGGCGGCGCGCTCAGCGGGGGAACCCCCGGCAGGGCGGCGCCCGGGCTGGGCGCGGACGCGGGCGGCGGGCTGGCCTCTTTGCGATAGAGCGTGATGCGCGGAAAGGTGATGGCCCGGAACTGGCCGAAGAGGACCGGCGATAGCTCGGTCGAGCTGACGACCAGTACCCCGCCTTCGCTCAGGGCCTGGTGGAGATTCTGGATGACCTGGCGGACCCGGTCGGGCGTGAAATACATCAACACGTTGCGGCAAAAGATCAGGTCCAGGCCCGCCGTGTTGTTCGCCGCCGAGGGGTAGCCGGGGCCGGCGAGATTGAGCGGCGCAAAACTGACCATCTGCTTGATGGCCGGATCGAGGGCATAGGTGCCCGGCCCGGCGGGCTGGAAATAGCCGCCTTTGACCCACGCCGGGGTGGCCCGGAACGACCATTCGCCGTAAATCCCGGCGGCGGCCTGCTGCAGAAACTGCGGGTTCAGGTCGGTCGCCAGGATCGTCAGGTGCCAGTCGCGCCAATCGGGGAGCACGCGCCGCAACCAGATCGCCAGGGAGTAGGCTTCTTCACCCGTGCAGCAGCCGGCGCTCCAGACGCGCAGCTGCCGACTCGTCGCGCGGCGCGCCTGGATCAGGGCGGGCAAGATCGCGATTTCCAGCGTCTCGAACGCCTGCGGCTCGCGGAAGAAATAGGTCTCGCCGACGGTAAGATAGGGCGCTAACGCGGCCACCCGGGCGGCGGTCCAGGGCCCCTCCAGCAACGCCCGGCTGTACGCCGCGCCGTCGGCGTAGCCCAGGGCGGGAGCCGCCGTGTGCAGGATGCGCGCGAGGTCCGCCCAGCGATCCGGCGGGAAGTGCAGCCCCAGGTGCTGCGCGATGGCCGCGCTGACCGGGCTGAGCTGGAGATCGGTCGGTCGGGCCAGGTCCATCATGGGGCCGCCGCCAGAGACGGGATCGGGGCGGGGCTGCTGTCGACCAGCGCCAGCAAGGGGGCCAGATCGGTCACCAGGAGCAGGCCCTCAGGGTGCTGCGCCACGCCGCGCACCCCGGCCAGCGGCGGCCCGATCTGGGCGCCGGGGCTCACGGCCTCGGCCGGGCCGTCCCACAGGCCCGCGACCGCATCGACGACGACCACCAGCGTCCGCTCCGCGATCTGCACGATAATAAACTGGTCGCTCACCTGGATCTCTTGCGCGGGCAGCCCCAACCAGTGCTGGAGACTGACGACGGGCACCAGCCGGCCCTGGAGATTGACGACTCCGCGCAGCGGGGCCGGGGCGCCGGGCAAGGGCAGCACCGCCGCCGCCCGCGTGATGCGCTTGACATTGGCCAGCGGCAGCGCCAGACGGTGGCCGCGCACGGAAAAGACGACATACGAAGTGGCACTGTTCAACACGGTTGATCTCTCCTGATTGGTGGCAGCGGTGAACCCTACCGCTTTAGCATACTCGCGCATGGGGGGGCGGGTCCCCCGTCAAAAGGAGGGCGACCCTGGCGGGATCGCCGCTTCGCATGGCGGCCCTCCTTGGTGAGGTAAAGGACCTATTTATACAGGGCCACCTTGCAATAGGGCACGCCAGTGGCAGCACAGGCGACCTCGACCACCCGCACCCGGTAGCCGAGCAGCTCTTTCGCCAGGCGGCTGTAGAGCGCCTCCATCGTCGCGCACAGAGGGACGCTCGCACCCTGCACGCCGACGCAGAGCGGGCAGCGGGCGTAGGTAAGATAATATGCCTGGGCATCTTCGCTGATGGTGGCCGCCGTCCAAAAGCGCGTGCTGATCTGGGCGACCACCGCGACAAACGCGGCCAGATGCCGCTCCGAGGGCGGGATCGCCGCCCAGCCGGCGACCAATCCCCCCGGCGCCGCATGCGCCAGCAGCTGCTCACCCAGGAGCCGCCCATAATTGCGGAGAAACAGCCGGGTCAGGCCTTCGCCCAGGAGCGTATAAACATTGGCGAACAGAAGCTCAAGTTCGGCGCGCGTGGCGACTACGGCGTCGCTCTCGGGCGGAATGCTCGTCTGGAAGCGCGACCAGCCGGCGCGCTCCAGCAAGTGGGGGTACTGGGTGCCACTGATTTCCCGCACCGCGTGCAGCACCGCATGGACGGTCCGGGCCGGGATGGTCATTTCCACCGATATGCCTCGCTTTCCTGGATTAGAATACGGCTAACTCTGAACAACACCGGTCTAGCATAGCAGCCGGGAGATGGGGCCGGCCCCCGCCGAAAGCAGGGAACGCGCGGAGGGGAAAGGCCATGGTCCCGCCGTGGCGCTACGTGGGATCGGCATCCAGGGCGCCCGCCAGGCTGCTGAGATGCTGCGCCGCGCTCGCCACCCGGTGCCCGCCCTCCGCCATCTCGCGCATCGATTCGATAAAAGTATGCAAGGTAAGCATGACCTGGCGGGCCGCCTGCTGCTGCTGCGCGGTCCCCTGCGCGATTTGTTCGGCCTGGGCATGGGCCGCGCCCACGATGCTGCCGATCTGCCCGTGCACGATGCGCGTCTGCTGTGCCTGGGCCACCGCTTCGCCGGCCGCCTGCTGCCCCTGGCGCGTGATCGCCAGGGCCTGGGCGGTCACGGTCTGGATATCGGCGACCTGCCCTCGCACCTGGGCGCTCGCTTGGCGCGCCTGGTGGGCCAGGGTCTGGACCTCCTGGGCGACCACGGCAAAGCGCCGGCCGTGGCTCCCCGCGCCGGCCGCTTCGATGGTCGCGTTTAAGGCCAGCAGGTGGATATGGTCGGCCACGGTACTCAGCACGGTGGCGATTTTATTAATCTGGCTCACATGGCCCTCCACGACCTGCACCTGGGCGGCCATAGCGCTGACCTGGGTGTTGAGATGCTCGACACTGCGGCTGGTGGCCGTGTCGCTTTCGCGGCCCCGGTCCACCCGCTGGAGCACGGCCGCCACCCCGTGCTGCACATCCTGCCCGGCGTTCGCGATCTGGCGCGCGGTCACGGCCAGCTGCTCCACGGTCGCGTTGATCTCCTGCAAGGCGGCCAGTTGCTCGGCGGCGGTGGTACTTTGCTGTTGGACGGTCGCCGCCAGGGCCGTGGATTGCGCCCGGACGGTGGCGGCCAGCTGCGTATCCCGCGCCCGCTGCGTGATCTGCGCCTCGGCCTGCGCCAGATCCGTCGCCAGATGATCCGTATCGCGGAGCGCCGTCACGATCACCCGCTCCAGCGTGTAGGCAATAAAGGCGCAGAGAAACAGCAGGATGCCGATCGTCGCGAGGGTCGTGCTCTCCGGTTGCGAGCCCAGGGCATGCAGGTGCCCGTCGGCCTGGAGCTCAAAGCGCGCTAAATGGGGCAGCAGGAGATCGGTCGCGATCATGATCGCCGTCGTCAGCGTCGCCACGGCAAAGGCGGCGCGCCGATGGGCGGCGATCCCGACCGTGAGGACCGGAACCGTATAGAGATAGGGCGCATAGGTTAGGGCGGCGAACGCGCTCGCCCGCGTGACCATAATCGCGGTCACGATCGCGCAGCAGATCGCGGCAAACAAATAGGCCGCCGGGGTGGGGTAGCCCCGCCCGCTGATATAGCGCGCGAGCACCATCCCGGCCAGGGCGGCACTGATCGCCAGCGCTTCGGGGATGCTGTTATCCAACACGCCGACCGGGATGAACAAGGCGGAGAGACCGATCATCCCCGTCAGCAAGCTGTTGAGAAACCGCCGGCGGCGCATAATATCGGGATTCAGCGTGAGCCCCGCCGAACGGGTCGCCGATGCGCGGGGCGCCAGGGTGGGATACGCCAATGCAGACATGTGACACCTCTCTACCAAAGCTATACCGGGCCGTGGAACGGGCGCACGCCCCGCGCCATACACGAAGCAGGGGACGGCGGCCGATCCCCTCTAGCATAAGGCCGACGCGGCCCCTAAAGGTCGGCAAAGAGGCTGGCCAGCGCGGCCACCTCGCCGCCCTCCGCGGGGCAGGGCACATGCCGCACCGCCCGCAGGGGGATCGCCAGATCGCGCAAGGTCGCCAGGATGGCGTGCAGCGCCGGCTGATCGATCGCCGGCGTGAGCAAGACGGTGCCGGCCCGCGCGGTGGTACAGATGGTCAGGCCCGCGAACCAGCGGGCCAGCGCCTCGTCGGCGCTGAGCGGCTCGGCAAGTTGGATACAATAGATAGCCTGCGAGATAGCATGCGGCGACATCATAACTCCTCTAGCGAATAAGGGGGCCGGCGGCCCCACAGATGACAGGCGCATCGGGTGCGCCGGACCCTGCTCAATGGACCGAGGACGCGCTCTCCTCCAGCGCCTGGTGGCCCGTTTCCTCGCCGAAGACGGCCACGGCCAGCGCGCACGCGCCGAAGATGCCGGCGAAGAGCAGGAATAGCCCGAGCGGGCCACCCAGGCCGCTGGTACCCAACCACAGCCCGGCCACATACGGCCCGATCGCCGCGCCGCCCCGCCCCCAAGCCGCCGCCGCGCCCACGCCGCGCCCGCGCAGCCGTGTCGGATAGAGTTCCGCCGTGTAGGTGTAGGTGGCCCCGGCCACGCAACGGCTGCTGAAGGCGATCAGGGAGAAGCAGGCGACCGACCAGATCTCGGTGGCCGTGGCCCCCAGCGACAGCCCGCCCGCCACCGGCAGCCAGAAGAGGCCGGCCCCCAGCGCCGCGCCGAGCAACGCGACAATCATGGTGGGCCGGCGGCCCCAGCGCGGCAACAGCCAGACGGTGACGAGCGTGCCGGGCAGCGAGGCCAGGTTGCCGATCAGCAGCAAGCCGAAGCCGGCCAGCAGGCTGCTGTGTTCGCCGAGCAGGGTCGGCAACCAGCTGCTGATGCCGTAGAACCCGAACAGGGCCCCGGCCCAGGTGCCCCAGAGCAACACACTGCGCCGGGCCAGCGGGCCGGCCAGCAGTGAGCGGGCGGGCGCCGCCAGCGGGGCCGGGGCCGTCGCCAGGGCGATCTCGGCCGCCGGCAGACCCACCGCGCGCAGCGCGGCCTGGGCCGCGGCCACCTGCCCGGTCTGGGCCAGGTAGCGCGGCGACTCGGGCAGGTGGCGGCGCAGGTAGAAGACATAGAGCGCAGGCAGCGCGCCCAGCGCCGCGGCCCAGCGCCAGCCGCCCGGCAGTCCGGCGATCAGGACCAGGCCGGCCACCGCCGCCAGCACCTGGCCGAGGGGCCAGAAGCTCTCGACCAGCGTCAGCATCGGCCCGCGCTGGCGCGTGCTGGCCCATTCGCTGACCAGGGCATTGGCGGCGGGGAACTCGGCCCCCAGGCCCACCCCGACCAGGAAACGCAAGCCGGCCAGCAGACCGGCGCTGCCGGCCAGGCCCAGCACGGCGGGGCCGGGGATCAGCGCGCAGAGCCCGGTTGCCACGGAATAGAGCAGCAGCGTCCCCTGGAAGACCGGCTTGCGCCCGAAGCGGTCGGCCAGCAGACCTCCGATCCGGCCGCCGACGACCATGCCCAGCAGCCCCGCGCTGAGGATCAGCGCGGGAATGGGCACCCAGGACAGGCCCAGGAAGGGCGTCGTGAGCGCGAAGCCCCAGTCGCGGCTGAGGCCGACCAGCATGAAGCTGATCAGCGCCAGATCCAGGCCGTCGAACATCCAGCCCAGGCCAGCCGTGAGGATCAGCCGGCGGTGCAAGGGGTGCCAGGCGAGGCGCAGCGGCGGGGTCGCGATGGCGATCCCCAGAGAGTGCGAGTGCATGCATGCTTCCTTTCCTGGCGAGGAACCGGATGACGATGAATGATAGCTCTGGTCCGGCTCCGTAGTGAACCGGATAGCTTAAGCATAGCGGCGGAAAGGAGGGCCAGAGACCCGCCAAACGGCGGGAGATCCGGCGGGGCGGCGATCAGCCAGGAGGTCGGGGCGAATGTGCTATAATGGCCCAGGGGCGTAAGCCGGCCCCGGATCGCCTGGCCTATACAGCTCAGGAGCGGACCGATCGTGGCTGGCAAGCGGCGCAGCACACGAGTATGCCAGCATAGGTGGTGACGGGGGTGGATGCGCCGTCATGCGGACTGTGGGAGAGGGCTCTGCCCTCGAAATACTCGCCGCATGACCGGGCCCGGGAGTGGGGCCCACCCGCGCGGCAGCAGCGTCGAGGGCAGAGCCCTCTCCCACAGTCCGGTTCAGGCGTGGGAGCCCGTCACCGACGCCCTGTTGCCTACATGATCTGTTCGCTCCTGAAGGCCTATACAGGGAGGAACCTGCCCCATGAACCAACCCGGCCTCACCGACACGACGACCCGGCTGGCCATGGCGGCGCTCCAGGAGATCAGCGGCGCGCAGTACGCCATGCTGCTGAAAGAGGCCGGCTGGGAGCGGTTTCTGACCGACCTGCCAGCCAGGATTTAGGGAAACGCCTGGTGGGGCAGCGCGTGCGGGTGGAAGAAGTGGAGTGCCGGGCGGTGGGCGCGCGCGACTGCAAGTTCCTGATCGCCAAGTAGCCCCCGCCCGCGGGCTAGCTTTCGGCCAGCCGGTCGGCCCCGGGCGGGTAGGCCACTTCCTGAACAGCCACCAAAGGGATGGCCAGATCGCGCAATGTCGCCAGGATGCCGTGCAGCGCCGTCTGATCAATGGGCGGGGTCAGCAAAACAGTCCCGGCGCCCGGCGTAGCGCAGATCTGTAGGTCCTCGAACCAGCCGAACTCGGCGGCGGTGAGCGTGGCGGCGATTTCGATACGATAGGTCATATTGCGCTGCATAAGCAACTCCTATGGCGAAATTGAGAGCAAGCGGAGGTCAGCACAATCGCCAGGATCTGCTGCGAAACGGGATGGCGTGCCCCGATCATAAGAGATCGGCAGGCGATCTGTAACCCTTCAAAAGGAGGGGAGCCAGGGAGGGGCGGGGCCCGGCGGCCCCCCGGCGCCGGGGGGCCGCCGGGGGGCCGGCCGCTCAGCGGATGAGCCCGCGAGCGCGGGCGCGGGCCACGGCCTGCGTGCGATTCCCGCTCTCGAGTTTATCGTAGATCGTGCGCAGGTACCATTTAACGGTGCTCACGCCAATGATCAATTGGTCGGCGATTTCCTGGTTGGAACAACCCGCGCCCAGCAGACGCAGGATCGCCAGCTCGCGGTCCGTCAGGATGGCGTCGTGCGGGGCCGGGGGCGGGGCCCCGCCCCCGGCCGGCGGCGGAGTGGGGGGGGGCGGGCTGTCGCCGCCGGCGGCAGCGTAGAGCCGATAGGCATAAGCCAACAGATCGGGATAGGTCGCGGCCGTACGAGTCAGGTCCAGGACCAGCGCATGCAGCAGCGGCCGGATGGCGGGGCCGGCTTCCAGGATCGCCCGGACGTAGCCGGCGGCGCCCAGCGTGAGGGCGCGCAGCAGGGTGGCGCGGGCGGCCGCGGGCCGTTCCAGGGCATCCAGGGCCAGGGCATCCAGGGCCAATGCCCGCAGCAGCAAGCTAACGGCGCCCGCGGCTTCGGCGCGGGCGCCCAGCGGCTCCAAATAGGCATGCGCCCCCCGCGGGTCGCCGTGCGCGAGCAGGACGTGCGCCGGAAGCAGGTGCCAGGCGTGGAAGATCCAATGCGCGAGCGGCAGGGGCGGTTCCGGGGATTCCGGTCCCCCGGCCCCCGACCCGCGCCGGGCGGCGGCCTGGAGATCGCCGGTCGGGCCGCCCGCGGGGCCGGCGTGGGCCAGCAGCACCAGGGCCTGCCAGGCGGCCAGCGCCCGCTGCAGGATGGGCGCGCCGTCCGGCGCCGGGGCTAGGTGCGTGGTGGCCGCCGCCAGCGCCTGGAGGGCCCCGGCCGTATCGCCCTGCGCCAGACGCACCTGGCTCCCGATCAAGTGGGCAAAGCCCTGCACATAGACCTGCTGCTCCTGGGTGCCGCGCGTTATGGCCTCGGCCAGGAGCTGGGCCGCGCCCGCGAGGTCGTCGGCTTCGTAGCGCAGCAATCCTTCTACCCAGGCGATCTGGCCGAGGCCCGGCAGATCGCCGGAGCGCGCCCCGGCGCCCCCCTGACGGGCTTCCGTACACAGCGCCTGCGCCGCCTGTAAGCGGCCCAGGTCGTGCAGCACACTGCCGGCGCGGCCCTGCACGAGAAAGGCCACCAGGGAAAAGCCCGCCTGCTGGGCGAGCGCCCCGGCCGCGGCGTAGGACTCTAGGGCGCCCGCCAGATCGTCGCCGAAATAGGCCGCCGTCCCTTGATTCGTCAGGGTCATCGCGCGCCATTCCAGGTCGTCCGGTGGCAGCTGCGCCAGGGCCTGGTGGGTGAACACCGTGGCCTGCGCCAGGTCGGCATGGAGGATGTGGGCCACCTGGGCGTGGATCATCGCCGCCCGGCCCCGCAGAGTCGTCAAGTCGCGGGAGTCCAGGGGGTCTCCGGCCGCCGCGGTCTCGCGGGCCAG
>DATGEF010000874.1:0-8320 GCA_035310405.1 Chloroflexia bacterium
CCCAGCGCTTGGTGATCGATCGCGTCCGCTCGCTCATGCTCGTGCATAAATTCGAGCTGCATGATATGCAAGCGAGCGGGGAATCGATCCGCTATGTTCCGGTCGCCGACCATATCCGGAGTATCGAGATCGGGTTTGACCCCGCCCGGCCCGAGGCCCTGGGCGTGCGCTTCACGGTCAATTCCAAAGAGGATAAAGAGGTCCTGATCTGGACCTCTTCGCTCTTTTTCCAGTATGTCCATTACCATGTGGGCCGCATCGCGACGGTGAACGGCGCCCCACATCATATGGACTGGGAAGCACAACAGGATGCGGAAAGTCCCGCCCGCGTCAAACGCTGGGTGGAGCAAGGGCAGTCGCTGATCGAGCGCCTGCACAAGACGCTCGGTTAGGCCCTTGCCGGGGGCCCGGAGACGGTCAGAGACGATCAGAGGATAACATATGCACATCGCGAAGCTAGATCAGGAGTTACGCCAGAATCCGCGCCTGCGGGCGGCCGGCGGGGTCGGCTTGCTGCTGGTCGTCGGCGCCCTGTTCAACCTGCTCAATATCAGCATGGTCCAGGCGGCGACGGCGGCGATCGCGGTGCCGGTGATCCATTCGCCGATCCCGGCCACCGATCCCTTCTCCCCCCTCTGGGATCGGGCGACCGCCGCGGATATTCCGCTGAGCGCCCAGCAGATGTACCAGCCGGGCGGCGGCGGCAGCGTCCAGGCCGTGCGGGTGAAAGCCATCCAGGATGGCCAGCGGATCGCCTTTCTGCTCTCGTGGGCCGATGCGACCCGCAATGATTACGTAGCCGATATGCCCAGCGACGCCGCCGCCATCCAGCTGCCGATCGACCCGCACCACCTGCCCTACCAGTGCATGGGTCAGACCGATAGCCGGGTCAATATCTGGCAATGGAAGGCGGCCCTGGAGCAGGTCGCCCGCCAGAGCAGCCAGCCGTACAACGGCACGCGCAACCTGACCAGCAACGGCATCTGCAAGGCCGTCGAGACCGATGGGGTGCCCCCGACGGCCACCGGCACCTGGAAGGACGGCCGCTGGTACGTGGTCTACGCGCGCGACCTGGCGCCGGCCGCCGAGGGCACGGCCCCCCTGGAGCCCGGCGATAACACCAACGCGGCCTTTGCGATCTGGGATGGCGGGAAGGGCGAGACGCGCGGCATGAAATCCGTCTCGACCTGGATCCCCCTCACGCTGACCCTGGAGACCGGCGACACGGGCGCCACGACCCTGCTGGCCCTGGCGATCTCCGGGCTGGCGGCCGTCGGGGCGATCGCCCTGGCCTGGCGCATCATTCCGCACTAATGCCCATGATCCTAACGCCCTGCAAGGAGCCCGCATGAGCAGAGACTTCCAGGATGTTTTGGCCACCCCCAGCGGGGTCTTTACCACCGAGCACAGCGCCGCGCGCAACTGGCTTTTGTCGGCCATTTTCTGGCTGACGATCGCCGACCTGGTCGGCCTGATCGCCGCCATCGAGATGTTCAGCCCGGATGCCTTCGCCGGTATCCCCTGGCTGGAATTCGGCCGCGTGCGCCAGTTGCACACCAATGGCGTGCTCTTCCTCTGGCTGAGCATGGCCCAGATCGGGGCCTTCCTTTACATTGTGCCCAAACTGTGCGGCACCAAGCTGCACAGCGAGATGCTGGGCAATATCATGATGGTCCTCTGGAATGTTCTCGGCATCGGCGCCGTCGTTACCTTGCTGAACGGCATGACCCAGGGCCGCGAATATGCCGAGCTGATCTGGCCGCTCGACGTCATGGTCATGATCGGGGTGCTGGGCACCGGCTATAATATCTTCCGGACCATTCTGGCCCGCAAGGAAAAGAAGCTGTTCGTCAGCCTCTGGTATATCATGGGCACTATGATCTGGATGCCCACCCTCTACTTCATCGGCAATGTGATGTGGGAGCCGATCTTCAACCAGATCGGGACCGGGCAGGCTAACTGGGCGGGCTTCCCGTCCGGCAGCCTGCAGGGGATCGACGACGTGATCTGGCAATGGTTCTACGGGCACAACGTGCTCGGCTACTGGTTTACCACCAGCGGCGTGGCCATCACCTACTATATTATCCCGGTCATTATCCGCTCTCCCCTCTACAGCCACCTGCTGTCCTTGATCGGCTTCTGGAGCCTGGCTTTCTTCTACGGCCTGGTCGGCCAGCACCATATCCTGAGCACCCCGACCCCCGGCTGGCTGAAGACCCTCGCCGTGCTCGGCAGCCTGGGCCTCTTTATCCCGGTCTTTACCTTCCTGGCTAATATCTGGCTGACGATGCGGGGTAAGTGGGGCAAGATCTACGAGAGCTTGCCCTTGAAGTTCATGATCGTCGGCACGATCTTCTACTTCATCACCTGCGTCCAGGGGCCGTTCCAGTCGATCCAGGGCTTCAACCGCCTGATCCACTTCACCAACTGGATCCCCGGTCACGCGCACCTGGCGCTGCTCGGCACCTTCTCCTTCATGGCCATGGGGGCCATCTATTACATCATCCCCGTCGTCATGCGGCGGCGCATCTATAACCCCGGCCTGGCCGAAATCCAGTTCTGGCTGATCACGGTCGGCTTCTTGCTGATGATGATCAGCCTCCAGATAGCCGGCCTGATCCAGGGCGCCGCCTGGCTCAACGGCCAGACGGTGCAGGCGACCCTGCCCGAGATCAAGCCCTATATGGCCATCCGCGCCGTCTCCGGGGCGCTGATCGTCATCAGCGGCATCTTGCAGGCCTGGAACATCTACAAAACCATGACGGTGGGTGAGCGCGTCGTCGGCCTGGCCCCGAGTGCCGCCGAAGCGCCGGCGTAGGCCAACGAAGGAGGAGCGCGCAAGTATGACTGGCAAACCGATCTTTCGTATGGATGTGCCGACCGTGGCCTTCGGCGCGATGATTGTCTTCTGGTCGATCATCTTTGTCGTGGTCGCCCTGCCCTATCTCACTTTCCGCCCACCGCAGTCGGCCGATGCCCGGCCGCTGACGGTGCAGGAGGAGCGGGGCCGCAAGCTCTACGCGGCCAACGGCTGCTATTACTGCCATAGCCAGTACCTGCGCGCCCAGGATTGGACCGGGGTCGGCTCCTTCCGCACCATCGGGCGGGTGGCCCAGGCCGGCGACTATTATTACCAGCAAACGCCGCTGCTCGGCACGGAGCGCACGGGGCCCGACCTTTCGCAGGAAGGCGGGGTGCATACCGACGAGTGGCACCTGGCGCACTTCCGCAACCCGCGCTACACGTTCCCCAAGTCGATCATGCCGGAGTTTAGCTTCTACTACAACGCCGGCGATGAGCCCGGCCCGGAAATCTACGATCTGGTCGCCTACGTGCAATCGCTGGGCGGCCGGGCCGCCGACGATCGCACCGCCCGCCAGCGCACGCTCAAGCAGAAGCTGCTGACCGAGCGGGCCAAAGGCAACCAGGCGATCATCCATGAGTGGTTCCCGACGACCTGGCGCAACGTCCGCAACCCCATGGAGCCGACGCAGCGCTCCCTCTTGCATGGCAAGACGGTCTTCCTGACCAACTGCATCGGCTGCCACGGGCTCAACGGCGACGGCAAAGGCCCCGCCTCGCGCTGGGTCGGGGGCGTCGACGGCCAGCCGGCGCCGCGGAATTTCACCGATATCACCTCGCACCAGCTGTTCAGCGATGGCGAGCTTTACGACGCGATCCTGTTCGGCGTCGACGGCACGGCCATGCCCGCCTGGGGCGATATGCTGACGGTCAACGATATCTGGGATGTGACGAACTTCCTGCGCACGATCCCCAACGGCGGTCTGCAGCGCGAGCCGACGGCCGATATGATGGTCAGCGCGCCCGACTACAAGCCGATCGAGCTGACGCCGCTCACGACCATGCTGACGCCCCCGCCGGCGAGCCCCACCCCGAGCGGCGGCGAGTTGGCCACCCCGCCCGCGGCCACGGCGACGCCTTAGGTCGGGGGTCAGGGATTTTTGGCGAGGACCAAAGCGGGGGTCGGGGGTTAGGGGTTAGGGGTCAGGGATTTTTGGCGAGGACCAAAGCGAGGGTCGGGGGTCAGGGATTTTTGGCGAGTACCTCGGAAAGTGAGGTTAGCGATGGATAACAAATTGTCGTTGTCGGGCTCGCGGTTGGAGGTAGTGCAAAGCCGGCTGGCGCGGGGGCTGGCGGCGGTGGGTATGTTCCTGCTGCTGCTGAGCAATGCGACGCCGGCCGCCGCCCATGATAATCTCGGCGGCGACGAGATGTCGATGGCCATCGCCATCTTTATCGTCGGCTGTATGACGATCGTCGGGGCCGCCCTGGCCATCCTCTGGGGCATCAAAACGGGCCAGTTCAGCGACGTCGAACGGGCGAAATACACGATGCTGGAGAATGCCGACGACCTGGACGATCTACCCCAGCCCCCGGGCTGATCAGCGCGTCTGATCCACCCTGGGCGCCGCGAAGGAGGCCACTATGCCACCAAGTAGTACGGACCCGCTGAAGCCGTGGGACTGGGATCTCCCCGGCGAAGCCTACATGTGGGCCTGGATTATCCTGATCGTCGCCACGGTCGCGCTGGCGGCCTGGATGGGTCGTGACCGCAAACGGCTGCCCAACGATCTGGGACGCAACGTCGAGGATTTCGCCGGCGTCCAGCAAGAAGCCAATGGGCCCTTGCCGATCTACCTGATGATGCTCTATGGCCTGGTGGCCGCCGGCATCGTCGGCTACATTCTGATCACGATTGCGGATGGCTACAATTATTAAGGCGTAATCACTAAATCTTTACGCCTTACCCAGGAGCCACTATGGACGAAGAAACCCGCTTTACGCAGGGGGATATCCAGGCCGCGCACCGCGACCGCGCCCGGGGCGAGTACGGCGGCGATGTCGAGCCCATGTACGGCCTGGAGGCTATCGCCGGCGGCCATGGAGAAGCGCCGGTCGAGGAGAGCGCCGCCGAAGATGCCGAAGCCGAGGCCGGTCGGCCCGGCGAGGCTCCTGGTCTGAATATGACCTGGGGCATCATCCTAGGCGGCGTGCTCCTGTTGTTCCTGGTGGTCACCGTGCTCTATGTGTTTGTCGGCCCGACCTACCAGGCCGATATTGTCACCCATTATCCGATCAAGTAGGGGGCGCCCATGGCTTACGTACGGACCATGACGTTCGTGGTGCCGCCGGAGCGGACGAAAGAATTACAACCCGGGCATAACCTGTTCATGGCGGCCGTCAGCGGGACCCAGATCGTGGCCCAGAATACCCCGGGGTTTCACCGGGGCGGCGTCTGGATGCAGAATTTGCCGCAGGGCAGCATCAAAGTCGTGACCGTCACGCAGTGGTATGGCCTGAGCGATATCGACGCCTATGCCAGCACCCCGATGATCCGCGACTTCGAGTCCGATGTCGCGCGCTACCACAGCACGCCGGTCATCGAAGTCTACGAGGTGCTGAGCTGAACGGAGCCGGCCATGTGGGACTCGATTAGCTGGGACAGTACGGCAGATCTTCTGCTGGATATGGGGGCGGTGATTTTTGTGATGCTGGTGATTATGTTTGTGACCGTGGTCACCCGGCGCCGTGAGCTCGCCGCCGGGCGGGGCCTGCCGCCCGCCCACGCGATTATCCCGCCGGCGCCCGAGCCCGGCCCCGCACCGCCGCACCCGCACCCGGGCCCGGAGCCGCCCGTGCCGCACCCGGGCCCCTTACCCGATCCCGCCCCGCCCATCCCCGACCCGCCCCTGCCCGGCGGCCGGAACTAGAAATGAGCGTTTGTTAGATTTGGCTACTACACGCAACCTAAAATGGGAGTCGACCATCAACCGGTGGCGGAAAGTCGTCTACCCGATCTTGGCCCTGCTGATTGTGGCCGTCTTTGGCCTTTCTCTCTATGAGGACTATACCCTCGACGCGGGGCCGGATGTCAGCGCCTATATGGGCGTCCCTGCGGACCCGGGGGTCCTGCCCCGGGACGACCTGCGCGGCGGCTTTCTGCAATTGAAGCCCGGCGCCGATTCGCGCTTTCCTTCCAGCCTCGTCCAGTTAGTTGAGACCGATACGCCCGGGGTAATCACGACGACCAAAGCCTTACTGGTCGACGGCGCGGCGATCCATGCCGTGATCATTCACCAGACGACCATCGACGTGAATACCGGCGATTACCGCGTCTATCCGGTGGCGCAAGATCCGCCGGAGATGGTGACCCAGCGCCTGCCCGGCGGCCATATCCTGCTCATCCTGCCCAAGTCCGGTATCTGGCCGCCCGGCTCGTACGTGGTCGACGTCCCGTCCGGCGGTATGTTCGACACCAGCCGCGTCTATTACGCTTTCGCGGTAAAATAGCTGGCCCACTCGCCGATCGCTGACTGCCGACCGCCGACCGCCGACCGCTCGAAGGAGCCTAACGTTGAGCGCGATTGCCCCTCCCAACACGACTATCCCGGCGAGCCCCCTGGAGCTGGCCGGCGCGACCGCTGACGATCGGGCGGAGGTCGCCGTCGATTCCGTCAACGCCGACCACGGCCTGCCGCGCTTCTTTTTCGCCGCGGGGGTGGCCCTGGTCATCAGCGCCATCCATGGGATCCTGCAACGGTTGCCCCTGTTCGCCGAGTGGATCCGGACCGCCGACTACGGCGGCCATATGATCACCAACCTGGCGCACACCCACATCACCATCGTCGGCGCCGGCACCATCAGCCTGACGGCGCTGCTGTATTACATCCTGCCCCGCCTCGGTCGCCGGCCGCTCTACAGCGGCACGCTGACCAGCGTCTCCTTCTGGTTCACGGTCGTCGGCGTCTTCGGCTTCTACCTGTCCGTCATCGCCGTTGGCGCCTACGAGGGGCTGATGGTCCACGCCGGCTGGCAATATGAAGCCGCCCGCGACTATCTCGGCGCCTGGCATAAAGTGCCGATCGCCGTCACCGCGGCGATCATGGGCATCGGCTACTGGACCTTTTCCACCAACGTCTGGGTGACGGCCTATCGCATCGGTAAATTCCGCCGCGAGCACCCGGAGCAGGGCGCGACCCCGATCGAGTGGTTACTGGTGCAATTCTGCGTCGTCTCGGCCACCGCGCTCTTCATCGGCACGGTGCAGGGCGTCTACCAGGTCATGCCCTGGTCGCTCGACTGGCTGCACAAGGCCGGCGAAGCCGGGCAGATGATCGACCCCATGGCCCACGCGCATATGAACCTGGTCGGCGGGGTGTCCATCGGCATGATGGCTCTGCTTTATTTCTTCCTGCCGCGGATGCTCGGCCGGCCCATCTACAGCTACAAGCTGGCGCGCTTCAGCTACGTGACAGTCGTCGTTGGCGTCTTCGGCTTCTGGCTCGTCGCCATTATCCTCGGCTTCGTCGAGGGCACCCCGATCGTCGAGGGGCGGATGACTTATGACCAGATCCGCCAGCAGGTCGGCTTGTGGCACACCATCCCCCTGGTGGCGGTAGCCATGATTATGGGCATCGGCTTCTGGGCCTTTATCGCCAATATCTTCCTGACCCTCAAGCAGGGACCGGCCCCCGACGCGCCGGCCGACCGCTGGCTCGCGCGCTTCATCGGCGTGAGCGTTGGCGCGCTACTCCTGGGCACCATCCAGGGAGTGATCCAGACGACCCCGCTGGTCCACGATTGGCTGGACGGGGCCCAGGGCACGGGCTGGATGGTGACCCCCTTTGCCCACGCGCAGCTGAACATGGTGGGCTTCGCCATTCTCGGCCTCATGGCCCTCTCCACCTTCGCCCTCCCCCGGGTGACCGGCCGGCCGCTCTTCAGCGTCCCCTGGGCCAAGCGCACCTTGACCGTGATCGCCAGCGGCATCTTCGCCACCTACGTGACCTTCCTGGTCCTGGGGCTGATCGAGAGCGTGGCGGTCTACCAGCTCTATCCCGGGGGCGCCCAGGGGACGATGGACGATTTTCTGCCGCCGGACACCGCGTTGCGCGTCCGCGCGGCCGTCGGCGGCGACGGGGTCCATACGGCTCTGGTGCTGCTGACCGCCTGCTGGGTCGGGATCGGCTATTTCATGCTGATGCGCCACATTGCGGGATCCATCGGCGGGGCGACCATCCGGGCCTACTGGCAGGCCTTCTTCGGCCGCATGCGGGCGGCCGCCCACCAGCATGCCTTGCCGCACCCCAGCGCCGTCCCGGATGACCCGCGGCAACTGGTGCGCCGGGGCATCCAGCTCGCCTTCTATGAGATGGGTGCCGGTTGGGCCGGCTTCCTGGGCATGGGCTGGTTCATGAGCGGGCGCGGCTTCATCGGCGTCATGCTGCTCTCTGTCTGGGCCGGGATCTACTGGACCACGCTCTTTGTGCTCCTGGCGGTCACCTCGGCCGGCCCGCTG
>DATGEF010000875.1:0-3333 GCA_035310405.1 Chloroflexia bacterium
GGGTTTCCTATACGCATCAACCTAAGCGCGCGGCAGGGTCCTGGGGCGGAACGCCTAGCGGCTGAAGCCGCGGCTACGAGGACGAAGCCCGCCTACGCGGGCTGACGGGCAGCCCGGCGGGGCGCGTCGCCGCGCGTTGTCACGTAGCTACCCGTGCCTGTGAGGTTGATGCATATAGGGAACCCTGCGGGTTTCCGCATTCCGCACTCGGCCCGCCCCATGGTCCCGATCGGTCCTCCTCCACCACCTCCACCCCCTTTAGGGGTGGAGGTGGTGGAGGAGCCTGACCGCGCTGGCGGGGGACTCGGGCCTGACCGACCGTGGGTGACCGGTGGGTGACCCGGACAAGTCTTGAGTGACTGACCGGGCCGGCGGGGGACTCGGGCCTGACCGACCGTGGGTGATCGGTGAGCAACCCGCCCGACCGGGCTGGGGCGTGCGGCTCAGCCGTGGCGGACCGTGGCGGACTGGTGGCGAACCGTGGCTGACCGGTGGCCGACGCGCCCCAGAGAACCCTCGCCCGCGCACGGGAGAGGGCAGGGTGAGGGCCTCCCGCGCGCCCGATCATCGCGGGACAGAGCCTGCTCCTACCGCCGGGGTTGGGACGAGTGCGGACTGCTGACCGCTGACCGCTGACCGCTCGTCTACCCATCACCCAATCCAAAATCCCCAATCCCCAATCCAAAATCGAGCAGGCGTTCGGCCAGGATCAGGGCGTCGGCCGGCCAGTAGGCCGGGGGCCGCGGTTGGCGCACCCCGGGGGCCCCGGCCGCCGGCCGGCAGGTGAGCACCGCCTGGCGCCATTGGGGCGGGATCGTGGGGGCCCCATGGATGGCGCCCAGCAGCGCGCCGGCAATCGCCGCATTGGTGTCGGTATCGCCGCCCGCCATCACCGTGGCCACCACGCCCGCCTCGACCGTCGGGGCGTGGAGCGCTTGGTAAAAGGCGTTTTGCAGCGCGATCAGGACATGCCCCTTGCTGACCTCGTAGGCCGGAGGCGCCTGCCGGGCGGCGGCGAGCGCGGCCGTCACCGCGGGGCTGCGGCCGTGCTGCGCATCCCAGGCGACCGCCCGGGCATACGCGCCCTCCGGGTCCAGTCCTTCCCGGATGACGGCCGCTAGGGCCACCAGGAACGCCGCCGAGGCGTCCTGGCAGACGGGGTGCGGGTGGGTCAGGCGGGTGTCGGTGCGCGCGGCGTGGTCGAGCGCCGCGGCGTCGCGGTACGCCCCCCAGATGGCCAGCGGGCTCTGGCGCATCAGGGCGCCATTGGCTTCGCTGCTGCGGCTCGCCGCGGCCAGGGCCGCCGGCGCCCGCGGGCGGCCCTGGGCGTGCGCCTGGAGAATGGCCCCGCAGGCTTGCCTGATCGTCCCACCGACGTCGAACGGCCCGCTGGCCAGCCAGTCGCCGTAGGCCGCGGCGACGGCCTCGGCGTCGAACCCCGTGCGCAGCAGCGTGCGGGCCAGGGCCAGCGCCAGCTCGGAGTCGTCGGTCGGCTGCCCGGCGAGCGTATCGAAGACGGGGCTGGGCCCGATCGCCCGCAGCCCCTGCGGATAGCGCCGGCGGATGGCCGCGACCGCTTGAAACTCGACCATGCTGCCGAGGGCGTCGCCGGTCAGCTGGCCCAGCAGGCAGCCCTGGGCGCGCCGCAGCGGGCCGTCGTCGGCGATCGCGTGGCCGGGCAGGGGCCGGCAGAGGACGGACGCTGCGGTGGGCGCCTGCCCGGCGCGCAGCACTCGGTCCCAGGGCTGGGCGGCGAGCACCGGCAGGAGCGCCGGGGCGCCGCCAAAACAGGCCTGCGTTATGCTGGTCCCGTCGGGTGTATAGGTGACCGGCGCGCCGGTCTCGTCGACCAGGGCGCCGCCGCTGCCGCGGACGAGGGCATGGCCCCCGGCGTAATCCCAGCTGCCGGGGTGTTGCAAGCTGACGGCGACCTCGCCATCGCCGGCCGCGGCCAGGGCCAGCCGGTAGGCGATGCTGGGCCCGGCCTGGTAGCGGCCGGGGGCCACACAGGCCAGGTTCGCGGCGGGCACCCGGTCGGCCGCCTGGCTCAGCAGCACGACCGTCTGCGGGGTGAGGGTCGTCGCCCAGGGCGCGCGATCTACGGGGACCCCATTGCGCTGCAACGGGCCGCAGCCCTCCGCCCAGGCGAAGAGATCGCCCGCGTTATCGGGCGCGGCGAAGGCATAGACCACGCCGAGGATCGGGACCCCCGCGCGCACGAGGCCGATCGAGACCGCGCTGCCCCGAAAGCCGCGCAGGTAGGTGACCGTGCCGTCGTTGGGGTCGACGAGCCAGGTATGGGCGGCCGGGGCGGGCGGTGTCACGCGGCCCGTCTCTTCGCCCAGGTAGCCCCAGCCGGGGGTGGCGGCGAGCAAGCGGGCGCGGATCACCCACTCGGCGCGCTCGTCCGCCTCCGCATGCTCGCCGGCGCCCGCCGGGCCGCCCGGCTGCCAGAGCTCGGCCCGCAAGAGGGCCCCGGCCTCCTGCGCCGCGGCGATCGCGATCGGGAGCAGGGCGGCATACTCCATGGGCACCCCCGTTTCCTCTCAGCCCCGGTTACACCGGGAGCGCGTGCCGGCGGCCGCGGGTGCTCACCCAGCGCACGAGGTCCTCGGCCGGCATCGGATAGCTCAGGTAATAGCCCTGCCCCTCGTCACACCCCAGGCTGGTCAGGCGCTCCCAGGTGACCAGGTCCTCGATGCCCTCGGCCACCACGGTGAGCCCCAGGTTGTGGCCCAACTCGATCGTCGAGCGCACAATGACCGCGTCGTTATCGTTCACGGCCATGTCGCGCACAAACGCCTGGTCGATCTTGATCTGGCTGACCGGCAGCCGTTTTAGCTGGGCCAGGGACGAGTAGCCGGTGCCGAAATCGTCGATCGCCAGCTGCACGCCGAGCTGGCGCAGCAGCGTGAGCACCAGCAGCGTGCCGTCCGGGTCGGCCATCACCGCTTCTTCGGTGATCTCCACACACAGCAGGGCCGGGCTCAGGTGCCAGCGGTCGAGCAGCTGGGCAATGGTATCCGGCAGGCGCGTGTCGTGCAGCTCGCGCATCGACAGGTTGACGGCGACCGGCAACGATAAGCCGGCGTCCACCCACTGGCGGCACTGGCGCAACGCGGCATTCAGCACGGTTTGATTCAGCAAGGTGCCCAGCCCGCTCTGCTCGGCGAAGGGGAGAAACTGGCTGGGCCCCAGGAGGCCGTACCGCGGATGGAGCCAGCGCACCAGGGCCTCGACGCCGGTGATCTGGCTCGTCTGATGGCTCACTTTGGGCTGGTAATAGAGCGCCAGGCCGTCGTGCATGCTGGCGCGGCGCAGCTCGCCGAGCAG
>DATGEF010000876.1:0-13967 GCA_035310405.1 Chloroflexia bacterium
GGTGTTCGTGCCGCAGTTGGCGGACGGGCCGCCGGCGGCGCAGGAGCTCCTCCAACTGCCGGTCGAAGAGCCCCCCGCCGCGGCGCTCGCGGATCTTACCGTGCTGGTGCCGCGGCTCGACCCGGAACAGGTCCGCGCCGGCGCGGAGCGGCTGGCCGCCTGGCCGGCCTACCAGGCGGCCGCGCGGGACGTCTGGCGCGCGCTAGAGAGCCATCTCCAGGCCCTCGACCCGGCGCTCGACCGCTGGGATGCGATCGCCGCGGCGGCCGTTGAGCGGGGCGCGGCCGCCGCGGCCGGGCTGGCGACGGTCCGCGCGCGGGCCGCGGCGCTGGCCGGCGAGGTGCTGGCCGGGCTGGAGAAAGAAATCGCCCCGGAGATCGACCGCGGCTGGGAGCTGCATGTCGCGGCCACCAAGCTGATGGGCGGCTACTATGAGCACCGCCGCGGCGAGCAGAGCACCGCCGCCGGGCGCGAGCAGGAGCGGATCGGCGCCCGCGCCGCGGCCGCGGCGCGCGAGCTCCGGCGCCAGCAGGCCACGCTGGCCGAGATCGAGGCGGAGCTGGCGCCCCTCGCCGGGCGCTGGCAGGAGCTGGCGACGGCCCACGAACGCCTGGGCACCGACCTACGCCGCGCCTGGAAGCACGCACGCAGCCAGGCCACCCACAGCGACCCCGGCGGCGAGCTCTTTGTCTCCCCACGGGCGGGCACGGCCGAGCAGGCGGCCACACTCGTGCCCCAGCTGGCTCAGGAGGTGGTCCGGCTGACGGGCCAGGCCGAGGACCTGGTCAAGCTCTGCGCCAAGGATGAAAAGGAGCTGCCGGCCGAGCTGCCCTGGCCCGCCTGGCCGGCGCGCATCAGCCTGCCGATCCAGGTCGACGACGACCTGGCGGCCTTGAACACACTCCTGCGGCGGGTGCGCAACGAGCCGGTCCGCGCCCGCGCCCGGCTCGACACGCTCAACAGTCTGCGGGCCAAAGCCACTCACACGCTGGAGCGCGCCCTCGGCGCCCAGGAGGCGCTGGCGACGGTCCTGGCCGCGGCGGCGGCCGGCAACCTGGCCGCCGCCAGCGGGCGCACTGTCAGCCTGAAAAGCCAGGCGGACGGCGTCGTGGCCCAGCTCTACGCGCTGGTGCCCGACCTGGCCCGGGTGCAGCGGCGCCTGGAAGGGGCCACCGTGGCCTATGACGACGTCGCCGACTCGATCGCGCGCGCGCTCAAAGGAGGCCGCACGGCCCCCACCTGGGAGCAGGGGCGGCGGGTGCAGGCGGACTATACCCGTCTGCAGGCCGAGCACGAGGCGACCGGCGACGCGCTGGCCGCCGCCCGGGCCGCGCTGATCGCCGCCCAGACCGACCAGGAAACCTTGCAGGCGGCGGCGGCCCGGGCGCAAGAAGAATCGATCCAGGCCGAGCAGCAGTGCCTGGCCCGCAGCGAAGAATACGCGACGCGCGAAGAGGGGACGCTGCGCCGGCACATCCACCAGATTCAGGCGCAACACGAGGCGGTGCTGGCCACCCTGGCCGCCCGCCAGGACGGGCTGGCCGCCCTGGCCGCGTTTGAAGACCGCAGCGCCGACCACAAAATCCGCGCGGCCGCCCACCTCAGCGATCGCATCCGCATCCTGGCCGCCCTGGCGGCAGGCCGCATCGACGAGACCGCCGCGGCCCGCGCCACCGCCCTCTGGCCGCCCGGCTCCTGGCCGGCGACCGATATGCTCTACCTGCTGCCGGTCTGGCTCTTGCGCTACCGGCCCCTCGGCCGGCGGACGGCGCCCCGCCTGCTGGCGGTCACGCCGGGCACATTGCGGCCGGCGGCCGGCGGGCGGTTCCGGCTGGCCGCCGGCTTTGCCATCGAGCCGCAGCCCGGCCTGGCCGGCCGCTTCGCCGACGCGGTGCTCAGCGCGGCCAACCGCGCGCCCGGGCTCACCACGCCGCTGGCCGGGGCGAACCTGCTGGCGGCCGCGGCCGATCGCGCCGCCCCCTGGCGCGCGCTCGCCGCGCGCGGACTCGTCCCGCCCTGGATCACCCGGCTCTTCTAGAAAGGATCACCTGCGATGACAACACAGGTCAAAGCCGTCCTGGTCGCCACGCTGCTGCTCGTCGCGGCTGTGCTGGTCACGGCGGGCGCGCTGGCCGCGGTCAGCCGGCAGGCCGTGCTCGATCAGCTGACCGGGGAAAGCCAGACGTTTGCCCGGCAGTTCGCGCTGGCCATCGCCGACCAGGTGCCGGATCACCCGCTGGTGGTCGCCGGTCTGGCCCGGCGCGTGCTGGCCGGGAATCTTCCCGCTGTCTGGATCACCGATCGGAGTCTGACCCTCCTGGCCCACGCCACCTTCCCCGGCGCCCCGGTGCCCACCGACCTCAGCGCCGCAGACACCGCGCAGCTGGCGCAGGCGATCCATCAGCAGAGCTCGGCGGTCGCGCCGGAGGGCGACTTTCTGCATGTGGCGGTGCCGATCGTCGACGACAAAGGCCAAACCGTGGGCGCCGCCCTGATCCTGGTCTCGACCCAGCCGGCGCAGAACCTGATCAACCAGGAGCTGCTGCTGGCCGCGGCGATCACTGGCGGCGTCCTGGTGGTCGGCCTGCTGACCGTCGGCGTGCTGGCCCGCCAGATCCTGCAGCCGATCGGCCAGATCCAGGCCGCGGTGGCGGCGATCGAGGCGCAAACCTTCCAGCCCGCGATCCTGGCCGCGGTCGCCGCCCGCACGGATGAGATCGGCCAGCTGGCGCGGCTCCTGCAAACCATGGCCCAGGAAGTCGCGGCGCGCGAGCAGCGCCTGCAACAACAGGTCGCGGAGCTGCACATCGAGATCAACGAGGCGCGCAAGGCGCGGGAAGTCACCGACATTACCGACTCGAGTTACTTCCAGGACCTGCAAAAGAAGGCGCGCGCGATCCGGGCGAAGAGCGCGGCCACCGGCGCGGCGCCGGCCGAGGGCTCGGCGGCGGGCTAGCGTTTCTCACGGATTGGCCCGGGCCCGCCACCCGCGGAGGAGTGTATGACCCGCATTTACACGACGATCGCGATTCGCCGGCCGCCGGCCGCGGTGTTTGAGTATGTGACCACGCCGGGCAACTGGCCGCAGTGGCACGTCTCATCCCTCGGCGTGCAGGGCGCGACCGACCATTCGCTGGCGCCGGGCGAGCAGGTGACGGAAGCATTCCGCGTGGCCGGCCGGCGCGGGCGCGTGGTCTGGACCGTGCGCGAGCGCGACGCGTCCCGCCGCTGGGTCATCGCCAGGCGGATTATCGGCGGCGGGGGCGGGGTCATTACGTACACGCTGCGGCCCACGGCCACCGGCACCAGGTTTGAGCGCGAGTTTGTTTACGAGGTCCCCACCCTGCTAATGGCTCTGCTCGACCGGCTAGTCGTGCGCCGCCGCGTGACCCGCGAATCCACAGCCTCCGTCCGCCGGCTGAAGCAAGTGCTGGAGCGGGACGCGTCGTGAGTTTTGAGTTTTGATCGCGCAGCGGTGCCGCAGGCACATTTTTGAGTTTTGAGTTGGTGGACGATTGGTCACTGGTCACTGCCTACTAGCTAACACTACATTTGCACTTTTTGGTATCGCTGGGCGGACGCTGCGTAGCGGCACGGCGTGCCGTGCCCGTTGGGGAGCACAACCTCACCCCACCAGGCACGGCGTGCCGTGCCGCTACCCCATCGGCAAATGTAGTGATAACATTCATAGCAAGGATTGCTCCTTAATGAGTCAACGATGTGTTTTATTAGCAGAAAAGATAAGATCTGTCATTCTGAGCGCAGCGAAGAATCCGCTGGGGTGTGCCCCCAGCGGCCCCAGCGGAGCGATCTGGGGGGCTGGCCCGGGCGGCGGAGGGCGCGGGGCCAATTGGCCGCTTCTTAGCTTTTTGACGCAAAGCTACAACGCGCAGTATAACTAGCGTATCACGTAGAACCAGAAAGCGGTAGTACCTGCGGGGAAGCGGCTGGATGATTCGTTTTTCCTATCAGCTTGAGGAACACGGGTGGGCTTCAGCGTCGATTACTGACGACGTCAGCCATTTAGATCTGCGCCCCACGCTGATTTTCACCGACCCGTTAGCGGAATTAGCGCGCGCCTGCGTTGCGCTGCTCGATACCCTCAACAGCCCCTATCTGACACCATTGGCATGCGCGTGGCCGGACGAACCTGGAGAGTGGCGTTGGCTATTAGAAAAACAAGGAACCGACCTACGCATCCGTATTCTGCGCTTCGACGACTGGCCCCCAAGCCAACCGCATGAAGCGGGTGAGCTCGCATTCATTACCATATGTTCCTTACTCAAATTCGCTATTCAAGTGCAGACTCAGCTACGTGATATACGCAGCGCACTTGGTGCGGACGAGTATCGACGGCGTACCTACCACCCTTTTCCCGAAGCCCAACTCGAGAAACTCACTAATAGCATCCGTGCCGAACAAGCGACGAAGAAAAAGAGTCGCGAATCGATCCACTAACAGATGTGCCCTAAGCAGGAGGTACTTGGTCAGAGAGTCAGGGCTGCTAATCGCTAGGGCAAGTGCCAGCCACCGCTTGGGTAATCGCTGAGCGAGGAGTGAGCACCCCCAGGTGCGAACGCGGGTGGAGCACCGTTCGCACGTAGGCGTGCTCACTCCTCATCACCCCAGGAGTTGCTTGCGGCCGCATTAGTTATGCTGCTCGCGTTATAGTTTTCCGCTAAAAAGCTAAGTAGAGGCCAACGGCCCGCAGGCCCCGCCCCGATCCGCCGGGCAACGGATTCTTCGCTGCGCTCAGAATGACAAATTCTTTGCCTTCTTTGCTAATATTTATGTCTGATCCTGATCGCGGCGCGCGGCGCAAGGGGCAAAACTGGTGGCTTATGGTGACTGTTATTGCTGCCTACTCGTCGCGCCCCGCCGTCTCCCAATCCAAAATCCAAAATCCAAAATCCAACGGTCCAAAATCGAGTAGCTGGAATCAGCTCCGCGCGCGCGCATCGCCGGCCGTGGCGATCTGCTCGGCGAGGGTGCGCAAGTCGGGGCGCAGCGGCTCGGACGCGGCCGCGTCGAGCTTGTCCAGGATGGCGACCGCGCGGCGCAGCGGCTCGTCGGGGTCGGGCTCGCTGAGGATGCGCTGCCGCAGCGCCGGGTCGCTGACCACGCGCCGCTTGACCTCGGCGGCCACGCCGTCGACCATGTCCTGGATGCTGTCCTGGCGGGGCATATTGTCCTGCATGCGGGAGAGCTCCAGCCAGTAGAGCCGCTTGAGGGGCTCGGCGACGGCTTTCATCCGCTCGCTCAACATGCCGAAGGCCTGGTTGACCAGCGCCCGCGCCTTGGCCGTGCTCACCGCGATGTCACGGGTGCGGCGCAGCTCGACCTGGATGGTCTCGATGACCATCAGCGAGAGGCTGTAGGTCTGGGTAAAGGCGGGCGGCGGGCCGGCGGGCGCGGCGGCCGCGGCGGGCTGCTGGTCGAGCGCGCCCTCCAGGGCGCCGAAGAAGCCTTTGCGCGGGGCGTGCCCTTTGCTGGGCGGTGGCGGCTGCTGGGCGGCGGCCAGCGCCTGGAGCAGTGTGCTGCGCTCGTCCTCGACGCTGTTGACCGGGTCGACCAGCTCGCGCAGCAGCACGGTGCGCACCATGTCCTGGTAGCGGGCGCGGAGCTCGGTCAACAGGCGGCGCAGGGTCTCGTCGGCACGCTTCCAGAGGTCAGGCTGATCGTAGGCCAGGTGCTTGAGCTGGGCGGCAAAGGTCACGGCTTTCAAGCGCGCCTCAAAGCCGTCGCTGAGGATGCTGGCCAGCTCCGGCGCGGAGGCGGCGAACTGCGCGTCGAGCTCGTTGCGCAGGTCGAGCACCAGCTGGGCGGAGCGATCGGCCTGCAGGATGCTGGCCTGGTTGACCAGGTCGGGCGTCGCGCTGATCAGGTCCTCCAGGTTGCGCATCGGCCGGGGCGCGCTGCTGGAGCCGTCCATCGCGGCCTGGCGCAAATTGTCTTCGCTGCGGTTGAGCGACTCGGCCAGCTTGGCCTTGATCGCCTGGACCCGAGCGTCGAGCTGTTGCGTGAGCCGGTCGCCGCGCGCCGGGTCGGGCCGGTTGGGGAACTCCCGTTGCGTGGCCAGGATGGCCTCGGTGAAGCCCAGGCGCAGGGACTGGGCCGCGCGATCGACGCGCTCCCAGGCCACCTGGATATCGGTGCCCATCTGGCGGAAGCGGTCGTACTGGTCCGGCCGCACGCCGCGCGAGTCGATGTAGCGCGTCAGCAGGTTGCGCATGCGCGTGCGCGCGTCCTGCATCCCCTGGTGGGCCTGTTCCAGCGACGAGGCGAAGCGGCGGGTGCGCACGAAGGTGCTCATCGCGCCCTTCAGCTCCGGCACCCCGGAGACCTGCAGCAGCCAGTCCAGGTCATAGTCGCGCTGGGGGTGGGGAGTATACGGCAGCTGCGCGCCGATTTTCTCATAGGTGCTGTAGATCAACTCGCCGCGCTCCTTCAGATCGGGGAAGAGCACGGGGGCGCTGACCACCAGCGGGTCGCCGCGCAGGCGGCGGGCCTGCTGCTGGGCGAAGAGCGCGGCATAGCCGCTGACCAAGTAAAACGGGGCGCGGTCGGCGCCCGGGTGGGCTGTCCAGTAGTTGGGCAGCACAGGGTCGACCATGTTGCGCACCAGGTCTTCCAGCCCGGCCCGGTTGTTGCCGAAATACTCCTGGATCGTGTTCGGCTGGAGGTCGATCTCGTCGGCGCGGTTCATGGCGATGAACACTTTGCTGCCGAACTTCTCGCGATACTCGGGCGACCAACCTTTGCGCCGGGCGAGCTCGGCCAGGGCGGCGAGCGTATTCTTCTCGCTGGGCCGCCGGGCCTGCAGCACCACGACCACGGCGTCGGCCTCGTTGAGCGCGCGCATGGTCGTCTGCTCGTGGTAGCTCACGTCGGCCTCCAGGCCGGGCAGGTCGATCAGCTCGATGCCGGAGTTACCGAGCAGCGGGTCGGGCGTCATGCTGTCGTCGACGAAATAGATCACCTCGCGGGTGACCCGCAACAGGTCGCGGTCGGCGCCCTGGGCCTCTTTCTCGTTGATCTGGTGGCGGGCCTGCTCGTAGGTCAGCCAGCGCGCGCGGGGCAGGTTGCCGCGCAACCGCAGGAACGACTCGATCATGCCTTCGAGCGTTGCGGCGTTCGCGGCGGCCTCGGGGTTATCGCGCAGCTTGTTGCGCAGGTTGCGCGCGGCGACCATCGCATTGTTGTCGAGCGTGGCCGGCGGCGGCAGCGTGACGCCGGGCACCGCGTTGAGGCGCCGGTAATACTCGTCCAGGACCTCAGCCAGGTAGCTGGCCTCGTCGAAATAGTCGACCCGCACCTGGGCCAGCTCGGGCGTGGTGCCCTGGGCGCGCAGCTCATCGGCGGGCGGCCGGTCGCGCAGGGCGCGCACGCGGGTGACAGCAGCCGTGACCGGCTCGCGGAAGGCCTCGGGCAGATACGAGGCGCCGAGCAGCGCGTTGACGAGGGTGCTCTTGCCCAGGCCGTTGCGGCCCAGGAAGCTGATGCTGTAGCGCTTGGCCGGGTTGAGCTGGTCGCCGGCGCGCAGCAAGAAGTCGGCGACATAGGCGCGTTCGGCCGGCCAGTCGGCGATCTGCAGCGTATTGAGCTGGTCGGCCAGGGTGTTCAGGGCCGGCAGCTGCTGGTAGCGCAGCAGGAGCCACTGCTCCAGGCCATCCGGCGGCACCGTGCCCACGGTGGCGAGCAGCATCCGCCCGGCAGCACGGATCTCGGCGTCCGGCCCACTGGCCGCCAGCGGCCCGGATGGCGCCATGCGGCGGGTCTCGGGCCCGGCCGGAGCGGCCCCGGCCTGGGCCGGGTTGAGCGTCCGGCAGCGACTGCAAAAGCGCGAGCCGGGCCGGTTCGCGTGGCCGCACTGCGGGCAGATCCATTGCGCCGCCTGTGTCGTCATGAAAGCCTCCTGGCCCCTGGTGGAGAATCGGCCGCGTCGGCGCGGCCGTACTCTTCTACGTGCCGGGGCGCAGCGGGGTTACACAGCAATGTGCCGTCTCTAGCTATTGTAGGCGGCCCGGCAGACACTGTCAAGGCGGGACCGACAGGAGCATTCCTAACCCCAACCCCTTCCCGCGTTCGGGAAGGGGCGCCGCCGGCCGGGTCTGGTGTGGCCAGTTCCCCCCTTCCCGCGCACGGGAAGGGGGGCAGGGGGGTTAGGAGAGTCGGGGGGCGCCCGTGCCAAAAGCGGCCGCCCATCCCCCCTACAGGACATAGTGCATCTCCAGATCCGGCTCCAGCGCGCGGAAGCCGAGGGCGGGGAGCAGGGTGGCGAGCGGGCTGGCGGCGTCAACGTAGGCCACCACCAGGCGCGCGCCCGGCCGCGGGACCGCCGTGGCGAGCAAGGCCCGGGCGATCGCAAGGTCGCCACTGGGCACGGCCAGCAGGCGCAGCTCGACGTCCAGCGGGTCGCCGGTGTACTGGAGGAGCCCGACCGGCTGGCCGGCCCGCGTGGCCAGCAGGGTCGGGGCCGGGTCGCCGGCCAGGAGCGCGGGCAGCTCGTGATCCCAGGCCGGCTCGGCCCCCGCCCCCGCGAGAAGGCCCGACTCGGCGACCAGGCGCGCAAAATCGGCGGGGGCCACGCGCACATCCGGCGGCACCGAGAAGCCGGCCAGGCCGAGCGCGGCCGCGCCGGCCGCATAATTCTGTAACGCGCGCCGGACCTGGAAGCCAGCGCTTTCGTAGAGCCGCCGGGCCGGGGCATTGGCCGCGGCCACTTCGAGGCGTACATCCTGGAGCCCGGCGGCCCGCGCCTGGGCCAGCAGCGCCGCCAGCAGCGCCCGCCCGACCCCCTGGCGGCGCCAGGCGGGCACCACGCCGAACTCCCCGCACCAGCCCCGTGGGCCGCGGATGCCCAGCAGGCCCACGCCGATCGCCGCCCCGGCCCGATCCTGGGCCAGCACGGAGCGCGCCAGGTCGATCTGCTGCACCCGGCAGAACCCGGCATAGCCGACCGGGTCCTCCGGGCTGAAGGGGCCGGGGTAGCCCACATAGGCCTGGTTCACCAGGGCGACCAGGGCCGCCAACGAGAGCGGGGCCAGGCTGCCCACCTGGTACGCGGGGGACGGCGCGGCCATGCCTAGTCGACCCGGCCCCGCGCCCGCGCCCGGCGATAGGCCGGCAGGGTGCGGATCGGCGGCCGCTCCTCGTCGCGGACTTCGCGCACGTCGAGCGAGAGCTGGCCCGGGGCGAAGCGGATCAGCTTCATGCTGCGGTTCACATCGCGGATCAGATGGACCCGGGCGTGCTCCTCCAGCCGGGTCAGGATCACCTGGACGAGGGCGAAGGCCATCAGGCTGAGGTTGGCCAGGCTCTGGTTGCGATGCACCCGCTCGCCGAGATTGACCTGGCCGATGGTCGACAGCCCGTACTCTTCCAGCAGATCGATCAGCAGACCGGTCTCCACCCCGTAACCGCTGAAGAAGGGCAACCGCTCCAGCACCTCGCGCCGCCCGGCATACTCGCCGGCCAGCGGCTGCACCAGGCCGGAGAGGAGCGGAAAGAAGAGGTTGAACAGCGGGCGCACGGTCAGCTCGGTCACCCGGCCGCCGCCCTCGTGTTGCAGCGTATCCCCCACCAGGATCGGCCGGTGGTAGTAGCCTTTCACGTAGGCGAGGCGCGGCTCGGCCAGCAGCGGGCCCAGCAGGCCGTAGACGAAGCGAGGATGCATATTGGCGACATCCGTATCCACCCAGGCGACCAGGTCGCCTTTCAGCACGTGCAGGCTTTTCCAGAGGGCCTCGCCCTTGCCGCGGAGGGCCGGCCCGGCCTCCGGCAGCACGTCCTGATGCACATAGACCGGCACGCCCAGCGCCCGCGCGATCTCGACCGTCCGGTCGGTCGACTGGCTGTCGATGACCACGATCTCGTCGAGCAACGGCACCGTGTCGAGCAGCGCGGTTTTCAGCACGGTGATCACCTCGCCGATCGTCGCCTCTTCGTTCAGGGTCGGCAGGCCCAGGCTGATCGTCACCCCGCGCTGGCGCTTGAGCTCCAGCAGGCCCTGCAGATCGGCGTACTCTTCGGAGTGGAAGGTATTCTCGGCGAACCATTTATCGACGACCAGGGAGAGCGCCTCGGGCGCCAGATCGCGGCCCGGGCCGCGGCTCTGCAGGAGGGCGCGGATGGCCGGCTCGGCCGAGACCGCCGTTTTGACGATCACGACCAGGGCCTCGGCGTGCTTCAGGATCGTGGTCGCGACGCGCCCCAGGCTAAACTCGGCGCCCGGCTGCCCCACGGGCGCGCCGAGCAGCAGCACGTCGTAGCCCCCGGCCTGCTGGAGGATCGTCTCGCCCACCGAGCGGCCGACGGCCCAGATCTGGCGGGTCGTGGGGCCGAGCCCGGCCTGGGCGAGCAAGGCCGCAAACGGGCGCTCCTCGCGCGTCCGCTGGCGCTCGGGCAGGTCCTGTTGCAGCACATGGAGCAGGGCGAGGGTCGCGCCCCGGCCGGTGACCAGCGCGCCGGCGAGGCGCAACGCCAGGCTGGCGTGCGGACCGCCGCGCGCGGGCAGCAGCACCTGGGCGGCCTGGAAGGACGTGGCGGCGGCCCCGGCCGCGCGCAAGCGCAGCGCCGGGCGCACCACGGCCGTGTCGCACGGCAGGTCGTGCTGCAACAGGCCGGCGCCATCCGTCGCGGCGCCGGCCACCTGCGTCACCGCCAGGATCAGGCTGCCCTCTTGCTGGCGGATGGCGGCGGCGATGTCGGGCCAGTGGTGCCCGGCCGGCGCGACGCTCACGACGGGCTGGATATCGGGCAGGGGATCGGGACTGCCCGGGCTGTAGCGGCCCGCGGCGGCCAGCTGTTCCCGGTAGGCGTCCGCCCAGGCGCGGTTCCAGGCGGCGATACGCTTGCGCCGCTCCTGGGCCGCCAGTGCCCCCGTGCTGAGCGATTCGTCGGCGGCCGCCTCGACGATCGACAGCACCCGCACCGCGCCGCCCAGCGGCCCGGCGACGGCACAAGCGAGATCCAGGAGCAGCCCAAATTCGGCCGGCGGGCTGCCGTCTCCCCCCCCCTCGCCCAGCGGGATGCTGTCGACGAGCACAATCACACTGGCCATGCCCACGTCCTCGCTATGCTAGTCCCCGACCAGGGGTTGTAACCCCGTGCGGTAAATCGATTCCCAGTTGTAGTCGCGCAAGACGCGCCGGCGCAGGGCCGGGGCCCCCGGCCCCTCCAGCACCCCTTGGATGGCCGCGGCGATCGCGGCCGGGGGCGTCTCCGGGGCCAAATAGTGGACATCCGGGCCGCCGGTCTCGCGCAACACGGGCAGATCGGTACAGAAAATCGGCAGGCGGGCCAGGCCGGCCTCCAGCATCGGCAGGCCGAACCCTTCCTGCAGGGTCGGGAACAGCAGGGCATCCGCCCAGCGGTAGAGCTCGGCCATCAGGGCGTCGTCGACCCCGTCCGGCAACCAGGGCTCCTGGGCGAGAAAGACGACCTCGGCGTCCAGCCCGCGCCGGTGCCTTTCGGCGGCCAGGAACTCGGCATAGTCCTGGCGGGGATTATGCGGCCCGGGCGGCCCCGTAATCAGCAGCAGGGGCCGGCGGCCCGCGTCCCTCAGCGCGGCGACGGTGGCGATGGCCAGCTCCAGGTTCTTGCGCCGGGTCATGCGCACCGGCGCCAGCAAGACGGGGTCGCGCTCCCGCCAGGCCAGCCGCTCCAGCACCTGGGCCATCGCGGGGCTCGCACCCAGGAAGCGGACCGGGTCGATGCCGTTCGGCACGCGGCGAACCTGCGCCCGACTCCAGCCGAACAGCCCCGCCAGCTCACCCTGGCGCTCTTCCGAGATCGCCACGTACTGGACGCCGGGCAGCGGGGTGCGGAGCAGGTCCCAGGGGGGCCCGGGATGCAGGGCCGCCTGGTAGAGGGGGTTCGTCCAGGCCAGGTCGTGGCACCAGGCCACACAGCGGGCCGTCCCGGCCGCCGCCAGGTCGGCGAGCGCCGCGGTCAGCGCCAGGTTTTTGTGCAGGGTAAAGGCGTTATGGACGATCACGACCCCCGCGGGCTCGGCCGCCAGCCGGGCGCCGAGGGCCGCCCGGATCCGCGCGCGGAGCGGCGCGAACGCGGCAGGCACCTGCCCAGCATCCAGGGCGGCCTGCACAGCAAGGACGTCGGGGTGGCGCGAGTCGATCTCCGGCACCAGGATGGCCGGCGCCCCGCGCCCGGCGACCAGGCGGGGGAGATGGCCATGGGCGGCCAGCACCCGGGCGTGCTCGCTCATGATCCCTTCGACCCCGCCGATGATCGGGGCGCAGGCGTAATGCAGAATCCAGACGGCACGCCGGTTATCGACCGCGGGCATTGGGGGTAGCTTCCTTTCCAGGTCTGGCCGCGCATTATAAAGCGGGCGGCTTGCCCCCGGCACCATTGCCCGCCCGCGCCGCGCCTTTCTGCAAGAGCAGTGCCACGCGCCTGGACGAGGGTTGAGTTTTGAGTTTTGAGTTTTGATCGCGTAGCGGTGCCGTAGGCACATTTTTGAGTTTTGAGTTCCGCGCGCTGCGGTGCCGCAGGCGCATTTTGGAGTTGGCGGGCGCTTGGTTCCCGGGCGCCGGGCCTGCGGCACCCAATCCATGACGAGGGGTTGGGGGTTGGGGGTTAGGAAACGATTCTCGCATTGCCGCTCTCGCCGTCCCCAATCCAAAATCCCCAATCCAAAATCGAGTGATCGCCGAGCCCTCGTCTGGCTTGGCAAAGATCCGGCCCTTATGGTATTCTGCGCGTAACGCCCACTCTACGCTGCTCCAACTGCAAATGCCCGCGGCCCATGATGTCGCGTGCGTTAGCTTCAAGATCGCCAGCCCGGGCCAGGTGAGCGTGAGCGTGGCCGTGCCGGCCGACGGCTGTGCAAACCCATCCGACCAAGGTAGAGCTGCGGGTCGCGCCCCAGCCCTGACGCGGGACGCGGCGGCCCGCCCGCGGGCGGGCCGCCGGGAGGAAACGTTATGGATTGGACCAATTTCTACCTGGGCGCCGCAGGCGCCGCCGCCACCCTGGTGGGCTTGCTGTTCATCGCCGTCCAGTTCAACATCGATGCCTTCGTGCTGGAACCGGGCAACCGCTGGCGGGCGGTGGCGCGCTCGACGTTCGCGATCTATACGCTGCTGTTCGTCCTGCCACTGTTCTTGCTCATCCCCGGCCTCGACCACGGGACACGGGGCCTGGCGCTGCTGCTGCTCGCCAGCTTCGGCAGCGTGCGCGCGGTGATCACCTGGCTGCCGGTGTGGCGCGGCCTCGGGCACCACCGGGGCGAGCGCTTCGGGCAGACCGCCTGGCTCCTGGTCGGCCCCCTGTTGGCCTATGCCGCGCTGATCTCCAACGCGCTGACGATCTACTTCACGGAGCAGGCCGACGGTGCGCAGATCGCGGTGGGCCTCACGCTCGTGGGCCTGTTCGTGATCGCCCTGCGCAACTCCTGGAACTTGCTCTTCGAGTTGACCTATGAGCGGAAGCGGAACAGCCCGCCGCCGCCCCCGTAAGCCGGGCCCCGCCCCCAGCAAAGGGAGACCCCGGAGGCAAGCCTCCGGGGTCTTTGTGATCGCGCGGTGCCGTCACCGGCATCCCACCTACTGGATTACGGGGTCTGGGTCGGCACGCCGCAGGGCGCCCCGCCGGTGACCGAGAGATAGACGATCTTGGCGATCTGGCCGCGAGTGGCCTCGTTGTACTGGCGGAAGTACGGCCGGTTCGTGCCGTCGCAGGGCTCGCCCGGCCCGCCGCAAGTGTAGCCGGAGATCACCCCATGGCAGTAGGCCGCCTCCACGAACTGGTAGAAGGCCGTGCCGGGCAGCACGTCCTCGAAGCTGCCGGTGGGCGGGTTGCGCAGGGTCCAGCCGGCGGCGACGACGTCGATCTTGCTCAGCTGGCCGCGGGTGACATTGGTGTAGGGCCGGAAGTAGGGCCGGTGGGCGCTGTCGCACGGCTCGTTCGGCCCGCCACAGTTGTAGCCCGAGACGATGGTGTCG
>DATGEF010000877.1:0-3413 GCA_035310405.1 Chloroflexia bacterium
CTGGCCGAAGAGCTGCGCCATCTCGACGACGCTGTCGCCATCGGTTAGCCGGGCCCCTTGCGCGGCGTTCTATAACCCGCTACAATGCAGCAATAGCGGCATGCGCTTCTTTCGCGCTGCCTACCGACTGCACCCTACATACTGCACGCCGCGATGGACGGGTCAATGGTGCCAACCCAGCTTTCCCTGGTAACCAGGCTTAATGCGCTCGCCGTGGGGCTTGCCGGCTATGGACTCTTGGCCGGGGGCCTGATTCTGTACCGCCTCCCACTGCCCGAGATTGGCTATCTCGTCTTACTGATCCTGCTCGGGATCACCCTCAGCACCATTCACGCGACCTTGCCCACCGGCATTGAAGTCTCGCTGGAAGCGACGGTCTACTATGCCGCGATGCTGACTCTGGGCCCCTGGGCGGCGGGCCTGGTGTCCATCTGGCTGATCTATCGCTGGGGATTCTCGCACCGCGATCAGACGCTCTGGGCGGTGCTACACAATAGCGGCATGTACGCCCTGATGACCATCGCCGGCGGGTTGGTGTATGCGGCGATCGGGACGGTGCCCCTCGGGGCGATCACCCCCCTCAATCTGCTGGCGCTGCTGCTGGCCCTGGTGACGGTGCGCATCGTCAACGAGCTCATTCTTTTCTGGCGGAACATGCTGGCCGGGGGGGTGCGCGCGGCGCTGACCGAGTTCCAAGAGGTCCAGCAAGCCGCCTGGTTGGTCGAAGTCCTGGCCTACTTGCCCGCGGTGCTCACCGCAGCGATTTACGAGGCTATCGGCTGGGATGGCCTGGTGCTCTGGCTGCTGGTGCTGCTGGCCGCCGCCTTTGCGCTGTATGGCCTGGTGCGTGCCCGGGCCGAGGTGACCGGGCGGTTCACGGAGCTGAGCGTCGCGAACACCCGCATGACCGCGCAGGGCGAGCTGGAAACCGCACTGGCGGCCCGTTTAGGGACGGCCTCGACCGAGCTGGCCAGCTATGCCTCGCGCCTGGCGAGTGTACTGCTTGACCAGCATACGGCGGTGACGCAGATCACGTCGACGGTGGAAGAGTTGGCGCAGCAGGCGCGCTACATCGCCGACGCGGCCGGGGCGGTCGACAGCACGTCGGAGGCGGCGCTGGTCACCGCGGGGCGGGGCCAGGAGGCGGCGGCCGGCAGCGTGCAGGCCATGGGCGACCTGGAGCGCAATGTCCACGAGATGAACACGCGCATGAGCACCCTGGAGTCGCGCTCGCGGCTGATCCACCGCACGCTGCAGACGATCAACAATATCGCGGGGGAGACGCACCTGCTGGCGCTGAACGCGACGATCGAGGCGGCGGGGGCGGGGGAGCAGGGGCGGCGCTTCTCGGTGGTCGCGCAGCAGATCAACGCGTTGGCCGACCAGGCGCTGCGGGCGGCGGGGGAGATCCAGGTGACGGTGCGCGAGATCGAAGAAGCGACCAGCGCGACGAAAGGCGTCGTCGAGCGGGGGCTGGTGGAGACGCGGCGGTACACGGGACAGGTGGACGAGGCGCGGCGGAGCATGGAGGTGATCCTGGGGGCGGTGGGGCGGGCGAGCGAGATGGCGCAGCAGATCCGGCTGGCGACGCAGCAGCAGACGCAAGCCAGCAGCCAGGTGACCGACGCCATGCGCGAGATCACCACCTCCATGGGCACCGCGACCACGGAAGGCGCCGCCGTCTACTCGGCCGCCGAACAGCTCCGCCGGATGGCCGAGGAGTTACGCATACTGGACGAAGCCGTCGGCGTCAGCGTGCCGATTTAACGAAAGGGGCGACCCGCATGATCTTCCGCAGCTCCTATCCGGAGGTCACGATCCCGGAAGTTTCCCTGAGCGAGTTCGTGCTGGGGCCGGCGGCTGGGCGCGGCGACAAACCGGCCCTGATCGACGGCGTCAGCGGCCAGGTGCTGACCTATGCCGGGCTCGCGGCGGCGGTCAACCGGGCGGCGGCCGGCCTGGCCGCGCATGGAGTGCGCAAGGGCGAGGTCGTGGCCTTGTTCAGCCCGAACTCGCCGGAGTATGTCGTCGCCGTCCACGCCGTGGCCACCCTGGGGGCCGTCGTGACTCCGGTCAACCCGCTCTACACGGCGGAGGAATTAGCGTTTCAGCTGCAGGATGCGGCCGCCGCGTACCTGATCACGACGCCGGCGTTGATGGAGCGGGTGGGCGCGGCGGTGCGGCAGGCCCCCGTGCGCGAAATCTTCGTCTTTGGCGCGGCCGCGGGCGCCACCCCCTTTGCCACGCTGCTGGCTAGCGCGGGCCCGCCGCCTGCCGTGGCGATCGATCCGCGCACCGACCTGGTCGCGCTACCTTACTCCAGCGGCACCACGGGCCTGCCCAAAGGCGTGATGTTGACGCATTACAATCTGGTCGCCAACCTCAGCCAGATGGCGGCGCTGGACCCCCTCGGCGCCGGCGATACCCTGGTGGGCGTGCTCCCGTTCTTCCATATCTATGGCCTGGTCGTGATTATGAACCTGGGCTTGCACCGGGGCGCGACGATTGTCACCCTGCCGCGCTTCGATCTGGAGGCCTTCCTTGGCGTGATCCAGCATTACGGGGTCACCCGGGCGCACGTGGTGCCCCCGATCGTACTCGCGCTGGCTCAGCATCCCCTCGTCGCGCAGTATGATCTGCACACGCTGGCGGTGATCATGTCGGCGGCCGCCCCTTTGAGCGTGGCCACGGCCCGCGCCTGCGTCGAGCGGTTGGGCTGCCGGATCAAGCAGGCCTATGGCCTGACCGAGGCCAGCCCGGCCACCCATTGGAGTCCCGATGAGGCCGCGAAGATCAAGCTGGGCTCGGTGGGCGTCTGTGTACCCAATATGGAATGCCGGATTGTGGACCCGCTGACGGGCGCGGATCTCGGCCCCGAGGCGCCCGGGGAAATCTGGGTGCGTGGGCCCCAGGTGATGCGGGGCTATCTCAACCAGCCCGCCGCCACCGCCGCGATGATCGACGCCGCGGGGTGGCTGCATACGGGAGATATCGGCTATGCGGATGCCGAGGGTTATTTCTACATCGTGGACCGCATCAAGGAGCTGATCAAGTACAAAGGCTACCAGATCGCCCCGGCTGAGCTGGAGGCCCTGCTCCTCAGCCACCCGGCCGTCGCCGATGCCGCCGTCATCGCCATCCCCGACGCGGAGGCCGGCGAGGTCCCGAAGGCCTTTGTCGTGCTGAAAGGCGCCGCGACGGATGCCGAGTTGCTCGCCCATGTGGCCGCCCATGTGGCACCCTTCAAGAAAATCCGCGCGATCGAGCGGATTGAGCAGATCCCGAAATCGGCCTCCGGCAAAATCCTGCGCCGGCTGCTGATCGACCGCGAGCGGGCCGCGGCGCAATCCTGAGTGCGGCGCCTGGCCTCCCCATCCTGGCGCGGGCTGCTGGCGCTCTTTACCGCGGCCAGC
>DATGEF010000878.1:0-4168 GCA_035310405.1 Chloroflexia bacterium
TGACTTGCTGCTCATGAAAATCCTCGGCCAGGTAATACCCGGCGGTCAGCAAGATGTCCATAGAATCCCCTCCGGCCTGCCCGGCCCGGCCCGGCCCTGTATCGTAGGTGCACATGCGGCATATACACCTCACCAACGCGATTATACCACGCGCTCCCACGAAATGTCACCCCGGGCCGTAGAGGGCCAGCAGCCGATCGACCTGCCGCTCCAGCGCGTACGCCTGTTCGACGCGGGCGCGGGCCTGCCGGCCGCGCTCCGCGCGGATCGCCGGGGCCGTGGCCGCGACCAGCGCCTGGCCGAGGGCGGCGGGGGTCGCGGCCACGGGCCAGCCGCTGGGCGGCCCATCCCGGGCCAGGTCGGCCAGCGCGCCGACGGGGGGCCCAATCCAGGGCAGGCCGCAGGCCGCCGCTTCGAGCACGGCCAGGCATTGGGCCTCGTGCCGCGAGGTCAGCACGAAGGCGTCATGCGCCCGATAGAGGGCCGGGAGCGCCGCATGATCCACGGCCCCCCGGAAAGTCACCGCCGCGCCCAGGCCCAGGCGGGCCACCAGGGCGCGCAACGCCGCGTCCTGCGGACCCTGGCCGACGATGGTCAGGCCGATCGCCGGCTGGGGCGCCTGGGCCCGGGCGACGGCCAGGCCGGCCAGCAGCCGATCCTGGGCCTTGACCGGCAGCAGCGAGGCCACGTGGATCAGACGGATTTTGGATTTTGGATTTTGGATTTTGGATTGCGGGATGGCTGATCCCGGCTCTTGGTCTGCCACCCCGTCGTCTGCTGTCTCGTCCTCCGGCGCGGGGCGCGGGGTGAACCGCTGGATGTCGACGCCCAGGGGCCAGGCGACGGCTTTCGCGGCGTGCTGGGGATACCGCGCCTGGAGCTGGGCCTGGATGTAGCTGGAGGGGACGGTGATGCGGGTCGCCAGGTGCAAGCTGCGGGCGACGAGCAGGCGGGGGAGCCCGAGGCCCTGGTTGCCGTAGCCGATGGCGCGATCCGCAATGAGCTCCCCGCCGGCCAGGTGGACCAGGGTCGGGATGCCCAGGTGGCGGCCGGCCCGGGCTGCCAGGTAGCCGGATTCGGTGGCCCAGAAGCCGTGCAGGATGCGAAAAGGCGCCCGCTGGTGCTCCCGCCGGACGGCGACGAGGAAAGCCGCCCAGAGCAGGCCCAGGCTGACGCCCCAGAGCCGGTGGCCGCCGATCGCCGCGCCGCCGAACGCGTGGACGGTGGCCCCGTGCAGGTGATAAGTCGCCTGCCGGGGCGGGTAGCGGAGCGTGAACACATGCACCTCGACCGCCGGCCGGGCGGCCAGCGCGCGGACCAGGTTCGTCAAAGCCGGGATGCACCAGTCCGTGGCATCGGCAGCGAACCCCGGGAAGACGAGCCCGATCTTCACGGCGCCGGCGTGACCCGGTACACCGTATAGGGGTCCGCATGGCCGGCGAGCTGGAGCGGGTAGTGGGTCCGCATCCAGTCCCAGCGGCCGGCACTCGGCGTGCCCTGCCACTGGGTGGCCAGGCTGCCTTCCGGCACGACGATCAGCCGGGGGCCCGGCGGGGCCAGGAAGCGGCCGATCTCGGGAATGCCGTAGTCGAAAAAATCGAGCACGGGCCATTGGGTGTAATGATAGAGCGCCGCGCTCAGGCCGAAGGCGACGATCCGGGGTGTGCCTGGCTGGCCGGCGGTCGCCTGCTGCACCACGCGCACGGCCGCTAGCTCCGCGCTTTTGATCCCCACCTGGGCGGCCACCTGCTCCTGCGCCCCCCGGATACTCTGCACGCCCCCTACGGCCACGCTCAGCAGCACCAGTCCCGCGATCGCGGTCGCTCCCACCCGCCAGGCCCCCAGCCCCGGCCGGAACCCCGCCGGCCCCCGCCCCGCCCCGGTGCGGAGCGCGATCGCGGGCCCGAGGATCGCTTCCAGGGCCTGGGCGGCGCCGATCCCGATCAGGATGACCAGGACCGGGAGAAAGCCCAGCACAAAACGATGGGCCTGGTAAGGCAGGCCGCTCAAGAAGAGCACCCAGGTCGCCCACCAGCTCCCCAGCAGCCCCAGCAGGGGCCAATCGCGCCGCCTAAGGAGGGTGGCCAGGCCCAGGAGCCACGCCGGCCCGTAGAATGGCGAGAGGAAGCCAACGGCCGTATCGCGTACCGGATCGAGGCCAAAAAACATAACCATCGGGTGGGCAAACGTCGCGGGGCCATCCACGCTCTGCACGGTGGTCTGGAAGAAATGGGCCGGCGTCCACTCGGTCAGGGCGCCGGGATCCAGGTGCGCGTGCGGATAGCTGGCCAGGTAGAGGGCCTGGGGCACCAGGGCCAGGGCGCCGCCGGCGACCGCCCAGAGCAGATTTTGGATTTTGGATTTTGGATTTTGGCTGGGGGTGCGCCGCCAGGTGAGGAGGGTGTAGATCGCCAGGGGGACGAGCAGCAGGATCTCGTCGTAGCGGATCAGCACGGCCCCGCCCAGCGCGAACCCGGCTGCCAGCCACCCGCTGTTGCGCCGGGCCGGGCGCCCGGTCGCCGCCCCCCAGCCCCGGACCCCCCACACCCAGCCCCCGACTCCGAGCACCGCCCAGGCGAGCGCCGGGACATCCGACATGACGGCCAGGCCCAGGCGCAGGTAAATACCGGTGATCAGCAGCACTCCCCCGGCGACCAGGCCGGCGACGATGCGCGCCCGCCGGCCGGCCGCCGCCCCCCAGAGCCCGATCGTCAGGGCATAGACCAGCACGGGCGCCCCGGCGGCCAGGGCCAGGGTCAGCGCCCGGCCCCCCGCCGGGCTTTCGCCGGCGAGCAAGCCGAGCAGCAAGTGGAGATGGTAGCCGACCGGCCAGTGAAAGAGGCCGAGGCCGGCAAAGGGCCAGGGCGGCGGCGGCTGCCCGAGGAGCTGGTGCCCGATCTCCAGGGCCTGATAATAATAGGCGTAGCTATCCTGTCCGTAGAAGCCGTCGAACGGGTACCGGGCGAGCGCCAGGGCCAGCACCCCGCCGCCGGCCGCCAGCAAGGCCGCCGCGGCACCGAGATACGGGGCGTAATAGCCAGATCGCTCCATGCAAAGCTACAGGCCTTCCAGCTCCGGGCGCCGGTAGGAGATGTATTTCAACATGGCGCGCAACTCGATCGGGGCCTTGTAGAAGCTGCGCTGATAGCGCCAGCTGCCCAGAGTCCGCAACACCTGGCGGTGCCAGGGCAGCATCTTCAAGTCGGTGGCGGTGGGATACCGGGCGCTGAGCACCGTCTCGAAATTGTTCAGCAGCTCCATATGCTCGCGCTTGATCCAGGGCGTGCGCGGGGTGCGCCGCCGCGAGAAGGCCAGCCACTCCTCGCTGATCCACGCGTCCAGGGTGGCGGGATAGCGGAAGCCGGCCGCCACGGCCTGCTCGTACATGCTGCCCCCGGGCGTCGGCGTGTAGAGATAGAGAATAATCTCGCTGTCCGGATTGAGTCGCTTGATGGTGCGGATAAAGGCGATGTTCTCGCGGATGTCGGCCTCGGGGTCCGGCGGGTTGCCGAGCACGAACGAGAACTCGGGGATGATGCCCCAGGCGCGGGACTTCTTGGCCATCTCCAGCGTGGTCTCGGGAGTCAGCGGGCCTTTGTTCATCGCCTTCAGCGTCGTGGCGGAGCCCGACTCGGCGCCCATGAAGATCATGCGGCAGCCCGAGTCGCGCATCAGGTCCCAGGTGCGATCGTCATAACGCATGATCGTGTCGATCGTGCCTTCGCCCCACCAGCCGAAGCCGCGGCCCTTGATGCCCTCGGCGAAGGCGGCGACTCGTTTCTCCGAGGTGAAGAAGTTGCTGTCGTGGAACTCCAGGCCGTTGATGCCGTAGCGGTCTTGCAGCCAGCGGATGGTCGCGATCGTGCGCTCCGCTTTCTCGGGCAGCCAGCGGCCCCAATAGGTCTTCGTGACGGCGCAGAACGAGCAGGTAAAGGGGCAGCCCTGGCTGGAATGGTAGGAGATCGTGCGGTTGCCCAGCATGGTGCGGCCGATATACGGCACGACGTCGATCTTTTCGTAGGGCAGCACGGGAAACAGGTTCGGATCGGCCAGCGGGCGGGGGGGATTATGGATGACCTGCCCCGCGTTGCGCCAGCTCAGGCCCTTGATCGCGTCGAGCGGCCCGCCAGCTTCCAGGGCGGCCAGCAACTCCAGGATGGTCAGCTCC
>DATGEF010000879.1:0-8413 GCA_035310405.1 Chloroflexia bacterium
CCGCGCGCTGGCGGCGGAGAAAGGCGCCGAACGGCTCGGAGCCCCAGGCCCCGGGCGGGGGCGGGCCCCCGGCGGCCGGCGGGGCGGCCAGCGCGGCCTGGAGTTGCGCGACCAGGCGGGGACTGCCTGGCACGGTGCCGGCTTCGATCTTCTGGATGGAGGCCACCGAGCAGCCGGCGCGCGCCGCCAGGGCTTCCTGGGTGAGATCCTGGGCGCGGCGCTGCTGGCGCAACCAGGCGCCGCGGCCACCGGCCGTATCCAGGCGATCCATACACCCTCCCTGGGGCCGCCCGGCGCCGCGCCCGGGGCCGCCCGCTGCCGGCATTGTAGCAGGCGTACGGGTTTTCAGCAACACGCTGACCACAAAGTGGCCCGATTTTCCGTGATGGCGGGGTCCTTGTCTGGGCCCGATCCCTTTGCTATAATGCCGCCATGGAGCGGTCTGCCTTTCGTCACGGGGTGTCCAGCCTCCTCGTGCTGTTCGTCTGTACGCTGGCCGGGTGCGGGAGCGCGGCCGGCCCCACGGTCACCCCGCCCGGGGCCGGGCCGGTCGCGACTCCTTCGGCCCCGCCCGGCCCCCGGACCCCGGCGGCGATCCGCCGCCTCTCGGTGGCCGCCCTGGCGGCCGCGCTCCCAGCCGGGCGCATCGTGCTGCTGGACGTGCGGACCGCGCAGGACTATAATATCCGGCGGCTGCCGCAGGCGCGCTCCTTTCCCCTGTTCGGCGCCGCCGCCCACCTGGGCGAGCTGCCGCGCGACCGGCCGATCGTGGTCTATTGTGCCTGACCCGGCGATGAGCAAAGTGCCAGTTTGGCACAGATGTTGGTCCAGGCCGGCTTTGGCGATGTCGCGATCTTGACGGGCGGCCTGTCCGCCTGGGAAGATGCCGCCCAACCCGAAGAGTATGGCCCGGCCGGCACTCCCTACGACGGCCCCTGAGCGCGGAGTGCGGAATGCGGAATGCGGAGTGCTGATCGCTGACCGCTGCCCGCTGGGCGCGAAGTGGTGCGTAGCACAGGGCTGATCGCGCGTCGGTAGGAGCGGGCTCCGCCCCGCGATGATGGGGCGCGCACTCAGAGCAACATGTTGCAGCCATCCGGCGAACGCTGTACAATCAGAGCAGTATGGGACGGCCAGCAGGGGCCGGGAGCAGAAGGAGCGCACACGGGGGCAGTGAAGGAGTCGTGAACAGCCGATGAAAGCAATTCTCAGCGTCTCGGATCGCCGCGGGCTGGTCGACCTGGCCCGCGGCCTGACCGGCCTCGGCGTCGATCTCTATGCGACCGGCGGCACCCGCGCCCATGTGCAGGCGGCCGGCCTCGCCGTCACGGCGGTGGACGCGCTGACCGGCTTTCCCGAGATCCTGGAGGGGCGGGTCAAGACCCTGCACCCGGCCGTCTATGGCGGCCTGCTGGCCCGCCGGGACCAGCCCGAGCATCTGGCCCAGCTGGAAGCCCATGGGCTGCCGTTGATCGACCTGGTCGTCGCCAACCTCTACCCCTTCCGCGAGACCATTGCCCAGCCGGGGGTCCGCCTGCCGGACGCGTTGGAGCAGATCGACGTCGGCGGGGTGAGCCTGTTGCGCGCTGCGGCCAAGAATTTCGCCGACGTGCTGGTCCTGTGCGACCCCGACGATTACGCGCCCGTGCTCGCCGAGTGGCAGCAGGCCGGCGCCGTCGGCCCCGCCACGCGCCGCCGGCTCGCCGCCCGCGCCTTCCAGCAGGTCGCCGCCTACGATACCGCGATCGCCACGTATCTGCGGGAACCAGGCGAGCTGTTCCCGGCGACCGCGACGCTGGGCCTGCAGAAAGTGCAGGACCTGCGCTATGGGGAGAACCCGCACCAAGCGGCCGCGCTGTATCGCATGGACGGCCAGCAGCCCGGCACCCTGGCCGGCGCGGCGCACCAACTCCAGGGCAAGGAGCTCTCCTACAACAACCTGCTGGACGCCGACGGCGTGCTCGCCCTGGTGCGCGAGTTTGCCACCCCGACCGTCGCGATCGTCAAGCACTCCAACCCCTGCGGCGCGGCCTCGCGCGACGACCTGCGCGAGGCCTTCGATCTCGCGCTGGCGGGCGATCCCGTCTCGGCCTTTGGCGGCATCGTCGGCATCAATCGCCCGGTCTCGGGCGCCCTGGCTCAAGCCCTGGCCGCGATTTTCTTTGAAGTCGTCGTGGCCCCGGCCTTCACGCCGGAAGCGCTCACCATCCTGGGCGGCAAAAAGAACCTGCGCTTGCTGGCCGTGCCGATGGCCGAGCCGCCGGTGCCCGACACTTTCGGCCCGGCGCTCAGCTTCCGCACGGTCGACGGGGGGCTGCTGGTCCAGGCCCCCGACCACGGGCCGGGCGACGAGCAGGTGCCGATGCACCCCCAGACCACGCGGCACCCGGTGCTGGGCGAGATCGCCGACCTGCTGTTCGCCTGGCGTGTGTGCCGGCACGTCAAGTCGAACGCGATTGTCCTGGCCAAAGACCGCGCGGCGATCGGCATCGGCGGGGGCCAGCCCAGCCGCGTCGACAGCGTCAAGATTGCCGTGCAGAAAGCGGGCTGGCGGGCCACGGGCAGTGTCCTCGCCTCGGACGCCTTTTTCCCGTTCCCCGACGGCGTCGAAGAGGCTGCCCGCGCCGGGGTGGCCGCGATTATCCAGCCGGGCGGGTCGCTCAACGACGCCAAAGTGATTGCGGCGGCCGAAGCCGCCGGCCTGGCCATGGTCTTCACCGGGCAGCGCCATTTCCGCCATTGAGCCAGGAGCCGGACAGGAGAGGATCGGATGCTGGGTAGCGCCATTTCCGCCATTGAGCCAGGGGCCGGACAGGAGAGGATCGGATCTATGGTATCGACAATCGACAAAATTCTGATTTTGCGGGGGGTGTCGCTCTTTGCCCATACGCCCGACGAGATCCTGGCCGAGGTCCCGACGGAAGAGCTCCACATCCAGGCCGGGGAGACGATTTTCGAGAAAGGCGACCATGGCACCTCGATGTACATCGTGGTGGCGGGCCGCCTGCGGGCCCATGATGGCGACATGACGCTCAATTATTTGAACACGGGCAACATCTTCGGCGAGATGGCCGCGCTCGACCCCGAGGCGCGGAGCGCGTCCGTCACGGCGGTCGAAGATACCCACCTCTTTCGCATCGACCGCGAACCCCTCTATGACCTGATGGCCGGCCAGGTCGAGGTCGTGCAGGGGGTGGTCCATGTCCTGTGCCAGCGTTTACGCGCCCGCGTGCGCGACCTGGCCTCCGACTTCGAGTATATGCAGAACTTCGCCCGGGTGACGTCGGCGGCCACGGCCGTCGAGGCGGGGATCTTTCAGCCCGAGAGCCTGGACGAGGTGGCGCAGCGCACGGACGAGCTGGGCCAGCTGGCCCGCGTGTTCCAGCGCATGACCCGCCAGGTCTACGCCCGCGAGCAACAGTTAAAGCAACAGGTCCACGAGTTGCGCATCGAGATCGACCACGTCAAGCAGGCCCGCCAGGTAAGCGAGATCACGGAGGGCGAGTACTTCCGCGACCTGCAGCGCAAAGTCCAGGACATGCGCAACCGGCCGAAGTCCTGAGGACGGACGAGTGAGACGAGTTTTGAGTTTTGAGTTTTGAGTTTTGAGTTGACGGACGATGGACGATGGACGATGGGCGTTGGATAACCGGTGGTGAGTTTTGAGTTATCGACGACGGTCGACGGACGATCAAGGACTGGCGACCCGGACGAGGGTGCTCGGCATCGTTTGGCACTTGTAGGGGCACGGCGTACCGGGCCCCCTGCCGATCAACCTCGCGGCTGGGGCCGCGAGGAGACACCGGGCGCCGCCCCGCACCAACGCCCCATGGGAAGGGCCGTCAGCCCGCGTAGGCGGGCTTCGTACTCGTAGCCGCGGCTTTAGCCGCCAGGCGTCTCGCCCCAGGGCCCTGCTGCTGGTTAGGTTGATCGGCAGGGGGCCCGGTACGCCGTGCCCTGGGCGGGAGCCCGGCCGGGTGGGTCCTATGCTGTGCGAGGGGTTGCCACGCTCCCCACCGCGGCACGGCACGCCGTGCCTCTACAACCCCAGACCCGCGCGTAAGGGTGGACGACACATCCGCCCCGCCTTCCCAGTGCAAAAAGCCGCCTTGCACCCTCCGGACGAGTGACCCGTGACCAATCGCGAGTCGCCCGTCAACTCAAAACTCAAAACTCAAAACTCAAAACTCAAAACTCGTCTCACTGACGACTACAGAATCAGGTGGAGATCCCCGAACTCGTGCCAGAGGTAGCCGGTGGCCAGGGCGGCGGCGTAGGTTAGCTGGAGGTGGTCGGCGCCGGCGAGCGCTTCCAGCATCGCCAGGTGCGTGGCCCGCGGCTCATGGAGCCCGGTCAGCAACCCGGTGACGGCCCGCAGGCCGCGGGCCGGTGTGATTACCTCCCGTGTCCAGCCCGCGCCGGGCGATGTCTGCCCCTCCCCATCGGTGACCGTTTCCAGCGCCCGCACCACGGTGGTGCCGACGGCGATCACGCGCCGGCCGGCGCGGCGGGCGGCATTCACCAGGCGGGCCGTCTCGCCCGGCACGCGATAAAACTCCTCGTAGGGCGGCTCGTGGGCTTCCAGGCTGGCCACGCCGGTATGCAGCAGCAGCGGCGCGATCTGCACCCCGTGCGCGATCAGCTCCGTAAGCAGCTCCGGGGTGAAGGCCCGCCCGGCCGACGGCATCTCGGCGCTGCCGAGCTCGGTGGCATAGACCGTCTGGTAGTAGCTCGCCGGCCAGGCCTGGCGCACATAACTATAGCGGATGGGGAACCCATGCTCCGCCAGATACGGGGCCGGCGGGGTGGGCAGGTCCAGCGCCGCCACCCAGAGCCGGGTGGGGCCGCGGACGGCCGCGGTCCGGTCCGGGAGATAGGGGGTCAGCAGGGCCGCCGCGGCGCCGCCGGGCAGGTGCAGCACGTCCCCGGCCGTGGCAGTCAGGAAGGGCTGCGTGCCTTGGGGGGTCGGGCGGCGCACCTCCACGACCCAGAGATCGGCCGGCAGGTGCGTGGAGAGATGCAGCTCCAGGGCTGTGCCGTCGGCCCGGGTGACCGCCAGCGCGGCGTTCATCGTGCCGCTGGTGTTGATGACCAGCAGGTCGCCGGGCCGCAGGAAGTCGGCCAGGTGGCGGAACCGGGTATGGACCACGCGGTTATCCGCGCGGTAGGAAACCATCAGGCGCACGGCGTCGCGGGCCAGGCCGCGCGCCTCTGGGGGCTCGCCCGCCTCCAGCTCCGGCGGCAGGTCGAAATCCAGCGCGCCCAGGCCGGGGATGGCCGAGTCCGCCAGGCGCCGCAGGGTCGGGTGTTTCGTAGGCAGCAGCGGGGCCGCCGGCCCCGCCGGGTAGGTCAGGTTTAGCATCGATGTAGACTCTCTCTGCTCGCCGATCGGCTTAGACCGCGGCGGACTCGGGCACCAGGGCGCGGGCGGCGTAGCGGCCGCTGGGCAACTGGCCCATAATCAGCGCCAGCAGCCCCGGGACGCTTGTCTCCGGCAGTGGGCGATCGCTGATATCCTCGCCCGGGAAGGCGTCCTGGTGCATCTGGGTGCGCATATCGCCCGGGTCGACCGCGTAGACGCGCCACGCCGGGTTTTCCGCGCCGAGCACGTTCGACAGCTGCTGGAGCGCGGCCTTGCTCGACCCGTAGCCGCCCCAGCCCGGATAGGCTTCCACCGCGGCATCGCTGGTGATATTGATCACCGCGGCGCCGGACTTCAGCAGCGGCTGCACCGCCTGGATCAGGCCGAGCGGCGCCAGTACATTCGTGCGATAAACCTGCTCCAGGACGTCGAGGGGGTACGCGGCGAGCTCCGGCTGGGGACTGGGCCCCAGGATGCCCGCATTATTGACCAGCAGGTCCAGGCCCCCGACCTGCTGGGCCGCCGCGGCCAAGGCCGCGCGATGGGCCGGGTCGGCGACATCGCCCGGGATGGCCAGCACGGTGACCTGCGGCACGAGCTCGGCCCGCACGGCGTCCAGAGCGTCGGCGCCGCGCGCATCCAGGATCAGGGTCCAGCCGCGCTGGGCCAGCGCCCGGGCCAGCGCCCGGCCGAGGCCGCGCGACGCGCCCGTAATCAAGGCGGTGGGGGAAGAAGAAACGGTCATACCAGGATTCCTTTCCATGGGCGCCGCCCCGCGGGCGGGCCGCTATCTAGTCGCTGCGATCAGTGTACCACAAGAACCGGCCCGTCGCTTCGTCCGACGGGCCGGTTCTCAGCCTGTACCAAAGGGCAGCTATTGGTTTACGTTACACGGGGATGGGGCAGCCGGGCCACCCTTACGGGGGCGGGCCGGGCAGACCACCGCCGCTATCGCCAAAACTATCGATAGTGGCCCCCCCGGCGACATCCTCCAGGTCGTCCTCGGAGAGTTCGTCGGTGAGATCCGTGTCGTCGCCGCTACCATCGTCCTGGGCAAACTCGCCGCTGAGCTCGTCGTCTTGCGCGAGGACATCGTCCTCGTTCACCAGGCTCGCCGGCTCGTCCGCCGGCGCCACCAGCCCGGGATCTTTAAGGGACATTCGCCAGATTCCTTTCGCTATGCACCCTTACAACATGCGCCCTTCATTTCAACATGCGCCCTTCAATATCCACTCTGTAACATGCACTTTCGTGCCAACCGGTTATGGGGCCAGTATAGCAGATTGACGATCGGATAACGATCAGAAAGAGATCCAGATGCTAGCGCGCCGCGCGTCTGTAGGAGCGGGCTCTGTCCCGCGATGATGGGGCGCGCATCCGATTGCGGGCCACGTCTCTGCCGTCCCTGCCTGCCTCCAGCGATCAGGGCGTGGCCCGACCGCATCCTGGGGCGACAGCGCGGATGGAGCCCGCTCCTACAGTCCGGGAGGGCGGCCCCCGGGGGCACGATCTTCAGGCGGATCGCGGCCGGCCAGCGCGGCGGCCACGGTCGCGGCGACCTCCGCCAGATAGGCATCCTCCTCGTGGGCCGCATAATCCTGGAGGGGCGCCGCCGCGGCCGCATCACCCAGCTGGGCGAGGCCCTCGACGGCTTGCTGGCGGATGGCCGCGTCGGGATGGGCCAGCACGTGGATCAGGGGGGCCAAGGCGACGGCGCTGCCAAACCCGGGCAGGGCGCCCGCGGCGGCTTCCAGCACCCGGGGATCGGATTCGTTGCCGGCCAGGAGGAGATCGGCGAGCGCGTGGCCCGCCGCGGCATCCGGCTGCTCCGCCAGCCCCTGGACGGCGGCCATCCGGGTGTAGGCGTCGCGATCCGCCGCCAGCACGTGGCACAAGGTCGAGATCACGCCTGGATCGGCCCAGGTGCTCAGCGCCCCCAGCGCCGCCCGCCGCACATCCGGCGCCGGATCGGCCAGCGCCGCGTCCAGGGCGGCCCGGGCCGCGGGCAGCCGGTAGGCCCCCAGCGCCCGGGCGACCGCCGCGCGGATTTTGCGGCTGGGATCGGCCAGGGCCGCGACCAGCCCCGGCACCTCGCCGGCGTCCAGGCTGCCCAGCAGGTCGACCGCATCCGGGTATGAGAACCAGGGGTCCTCCTCCCGCAACGCCGCCAGGGCCGCCGCCGCCGTCATCGGGCCCGGTTCCATACGCATCCCTCAGTGACTAGTGACCAGTGACCGGTGACCAGTGACCAGTGACCGGTACGAGTGATCCGGTTAAGCCGCAAAAACTTGCTTGCGGCACTCCTGCGCGCTCACGACGTCCGACTCAGGACTTGCGACTCAGGACTTTCAACTCACAGCAACGCGCGCCGCGGCGGCGGCTTCGGCGAGGATCTCGTGCAGCGGCCGGCCGGTGCGCTCGGCGGCGGCGCGGCAGTCGTCGTACTCCGGCTGGGCCGTCCAGGCGCCGTCCAGCAGCCGGGCCTTGGCCCGGATCGGGCCGGCGCTCGTCGCGACGGTGATCAGCCGGCGGGGTGCTTTGATCCGGGCCATCGGGCGCTGACGCACCCCGAGCGTGCTCGTCTCGCGCAACAGCAGCCGGGCCAGGCGCGCGGCGGCGGGCGGCGGCGCCAACACGCTGACCAGGGTGCCCGGCCGCCCCTTCTTCATGGCGATCGGCGTCAGCCAGGCATCCAGCGCCCCGGCGCCGAGCAACTGATCCACCAGGTACCCGTAGATCTGCGGATTCATATCGTCGATATTCGTCTCCAGCAGCACCACCTCGTCTTCTTCCAGCTCTGAATCTCCAACTCCCAACCCCCAACCCCCAACCCCCGCCCCCTGATCCCCAACCCCCTCGCACAGCAGCACCCGGCACAGATTGGGCCAGGGCAGGTGGCGTTGGCCAAAGCCCATGCCGACCGCCCGCAGCCGCAGGGGGGGCTGGGCGAACTGGCAGAGCTCGGCGACCAGGGCGGCGCCCGTGGGGGTCACCAGCTCCCGATCCGTCTCGCGGCTGACGAACGGCGCGCCGGCCGCGGCCAGGATCTGG